>NZ_JBSPSR010000002.1:0-95791 GCF_059623105.1 Halorubrum orientale
AGTGTGTCCGAGTCTCGTGCGGTCGTGTTGGTCACACGGTCACCATCGCACATATGTGGAGAGGGTGTAACTGAAATAGTGTCCGCGTCTCACGAACTTGTGGTGTTCATCTCTCCTGTAACTCAGCCTCACAAAGTGCCTCGTTCAGGTCTGCTCGGACTCGTTCACCAGTCTCACGATCCATCGCCGTGGTCACGATCCGGTTTTCTTGCACGCTGGAGCCGTCACGCAAGAGCAGCCGAACGTTGCCGTTCGTGCCGGCCCGGGTCGCCTTCGCTCGGAGTCCAGTCCGCGAACCGGTGCCACCGGCATCTATCGGTCCTGGGACAATCTTCTTTACGTGTGGATGGTCAGCAACGGTGCGGATCGCGAGCCGACCCGACCGCCCACCGATGAGTGTTGAGTGTGACCCACCGATCTTCTCGCGCGGCGGCGTCTCGACCACCTCCAGCGCGCGGTCCCCGCGGCGGTCGAGCACCCACGCGACGACGGGGCCGTAGTCGGCGTCTCGGCTGCCCGCCTCCGAAGCCCCGTCACCGGTCACACCACCGCTATCGGCTGTATCACCACCATTGGGAACCCGGTAGAACTCGTGGTGGAGCTGTGCGCGGGTCTCCCGGAGCGGGTCGCGTGTGCCGGCGGCGTACACCGTCTCGGGGCGCTTGCGACGGATTTCGTCGGCGACCCGCCCGGCGAAGTTGCGGAGTTGGACGCCACTCAGCTCGTCGTCGTCTTCGGGTCGGGTCGTCACTGTCGTCTGGCCGACGACTGCATCCCCATCGAGCATGGTCAACTCGGCGCGGTCGGGAGCGAACTCGACGACGACCGCGTCGCTGTTTTCCGTGCGACAGGTCAGACAGTAGTCGCCCGGTTTCTCGAGCGGCGTCCCACACCGCCGGCAGTGCATACCGTCTTAACACGCGTGATGCCTAAAAGCGCGTTCGTTCGGTGACCGGTCACTCGAGACACGCGGCGACGACCCGAAGCGCAGCCTCACCGCGCACCTCGTTCGCGAGCAGCGGGACCCGTTTCACGTCGCGACCGCGAAAGAGGTCGGTCGCCTCACGGAGGGCCGCCTGCTGGACGTCCCACCGTCGAGCGCAGAATTCGCACGTCTCGGGGTTCGGCTCAACAACCCACTCCGGGGCGACGTCGGCGACGTCGCTCACGCGCTCCATCACGCGGTTGACCACGACGGTATGTACGGGGATATCGAACGAATCGAGTTGGGCAATGAGCCGCTCGGATTCGACGACGCTCATCTCCTCGGGGATCATCACTACGCGGAAGTCAGTGCGGTCGGGGTCCTGGAGCACGCCGCGGAGGCGTTCGATGCGCGCCCGGAGCGCCTCAAGATCGGCCTCGGCGGTGTCGTCCTCGCTGCCGCCGCCGAACATTCCCTTGAGCCCCTCCATCATGCCCGAGAACCGCTGGCGCAGCGTCAGGACACGCCCGAGCATCGAGTCCATGATCTCGGGGAGCTCGAGCAGCCGGAGTGTGTGGCCCGTCGGGGCGGTGTCGACGATCACGCGGTCGAAGCGCGGGTCGTCGAGGTACTCGAGCAGCTGCCGCATCGCGGCCGCCTCATCAGCGCCAGGCATCGTCCCCCCGAGCAGCGAGCCGAGCGACCCCTCACCGTCGGGGCCCGCGCCGTCGCTCGCACCACCGGCCGCTCCGCCCATCGCCTCACCCATCCCACCCATCGCCTCACCCATCTGACCGAGACCGCCGAGCGGGTCGCCGTCGGCACCGAACATTCCTTCTTCGAGTGCCGCGTCGGGGTCGATCTCGGCCGCGTACAGCGGCAGCTCCTCGTGTACAAGTGCCGGCTCCGCGGGAACGTCGACGCCGAGGGTGTCAGACAGCGAGTGTGCCGGATCCGTTGAGACGACAAGTGTCGTTTCGCCTGCGGCCGCCGAGGCGAGCGCGGTCGCGGCCGCCATCGTCGTCTTTCCCACGCCGCCTTTGCCACCAAAGAGCACGTACTCCGGGGCGTCGATGCGGTCCGGCATGGCCTCGTCACCGACTGTGGTTCCGGTGGGTTGGTCGTTGGTCGCCGGCTCGTCGCTGGTGGCCCGTTCGTCGTCGGCCGGCTGCCCGTCAGTTGGCGTCGCCTCGTCGGTCTCGACGCGCTCAACCGGCTCCACGTCGATCTCGTCCATGGCCAACACTGGTGGGGGCGGCCTTGTGTACCCGTCGGTCTCACGGAGGTGTGGTGGCGGCATTGCGTCTCGCGGCGTCGCGGCCCGTGGCGGTGGTACGACAGCGTCCCGCGCGGCCAGCATCCGGGAACGACACGCCTATTTGTGACTCCGGTGTAGCGCCGATGTGAGTCGTCCCCGAACGCGCGTCGACGCCCACGTAAAGGTGCTCGACGACGCCGTCGTCGCCCGGGCAAAGGCCCGCGGACTCGACGCCCTCGTGTACGCGCCCCACTTCACACGGCTGCCGACGATCAACGAGCGTGCAGCCCGATACACCGACGACGAGTTGACTGTCGTTCCCGCCCGCGAGGTGTTCACCGGCGACTGGGCGAACCGTCGTCACCTCCTCGCGCTCGGGCTCAGCGACCCCGTCCCGGACTACATCACCTTCGAAGGGGCGATGGCCGCCTTCGAGCGTCAGGGAGCTGCCGTGCTCGTGCCGCACCCAACGTTCGCGACCGTCTCGCTCACCCGACCCGAGATCGACGCCCACGCGACCCGGCTCGACGCCGTCGAGACGTACAGCGCGAAGTTGCTCCCGCATCAGAACGCGCGGCTGCCGGGGCTCGCTGACGACCTCGAGCTCCCTGGCTTCGGCTCCTCGTATGCACACCGGCGGGCGACGGTCGGCGAGGCGTGGACGACGTTCGACGAGTCGCTTCCTGACGTGGCTGCGATCGTTGAAGCATTCCGTGAAGAGCGGCCGCGACGGATCATCCGGCGGCCGGGAGTTCGCCACCGGCTCCGCGGGCTATTAGAGTACGCTCACCTGGGGTACGAGAATACGTGGACAAAGGCTGACCGACTGTTCCTCTCGGGTGACGAGCCTACGCTTCCCTCGAACGTCGCATACGAGGGGCGGTTTGACGACGTTGCGGTGTACGAGTGAGCGTGAAGCAGCGGGAAGGACACGACCCTGTGGCTCCTCGAACCGCATTCGATCGCCCGTCTCAGCCGATTCGCTCTCGTACGCGTGTGGTAGTCGTGTGACCGAGACGACTTCGTGACACCCGGGCACCAGTTGGGCCATGCCCTCCCCAGCCGATTCGCTCTCATATGCCGAGGGCTACGCGACAGACACGACCGCGCGACATCCGGGCACTCCTTTCAGCCACACCCTCCCCAGCCGATTCGCGAGTCGCCTGTGGCGACTCGCTCATCCCTCGCACGCGCTCGCAAGCCCGCCTTCGGCTGCCTTGCGAGGCGCGCGCCACCGCAGGTAGGTCGATCGGTGGGCGTCGGCCCGTGACGAGGATCCGTATCTATTTAGCCCGTGGGCGGACCCGAACGAACGATGCTGTACGACCACGTGAGCTACGCGGTGACGGGCGGGATCGCGACGATCACGATCGAGCGGCCGGACGTGTACAACGCGTTCACGCGTCAGACAGTCCTCGAGCTCAACGACGCGGCGCGAACCGCCGAGGCTGACGACGACGTCTACGCCGTGATCCTCACTGGCGCGGGCAAGGGCTTCTGCTCTGGCGCCGATACGACGGCGATGCCGGACTGGGACGATCAGACACCGGAAGAGTACGGCGCCTTCCTCTGGCTCATCCAACAGTTCGTCTGGCGACTCCGACAGATGGCAACCCCCTCGATCGCGGCGGTCAATGGCCCGGCGATAGGCGCCGGCTGTGACTTCGCGCTGGCGTGTGACCTGCGAGTCGTCGGCGAGAACGCGATCCTGCGCGAGGGATTCGTCAACGTGGGATTAGTGCCGGGCGACGGGGGGGCATGGCTTCTTCCGCGGCTCGTCGGCGAGTCGAAAGCCCGCGAGTACCTGCTGACCGGCCGAGACATCGAGCCGGCTGACGCCGTCGACATCGGCCTCGCCGTCGAACACGCCGACGACCCGCTGGCAGCGGCCGGCGACCTCGCAGCGGAGATCCGTGATACACCCGCTACCGCGGTCCAACTCACCAACCGCCTCGTCGATCCCGAGCGGAGCTTCGACGAGTACTGCAGAGAGGCGGCCGCGTTCCAGTGGGAGTGCGTCATTGACGATGAACACGCCGAGGCAGTGGCGGCGTTCAACGAGGGCCGCGAGCCGTCCTACGACCGCCCGAGCGAGTAGCGACGCTGGTCTAGCGGTCTGCGACCGGCGGCAACCCGTCTGATTTCAGCGCCCGCGCGATGGTGTTCAGCTGCATCTCGTCGGTGCCGGCGGCGATGCGCCGACTCCGGGCGAATCGGTAGAGGTACTCGAGCGGATGGCCCTGCTGATACGCGCGTGCACCGACGACCTGGACCGCCTCGCTCACCACCTCCTCGGCGATCTGTGAACAGTGCAGCTTCGCGGTCGAGGTGCGCAGTCGCGAGGGAGGGCGTTCGTGACCCTGCGCCCCGGCCGCACAGCCGTACACCAGCGACGCCGCGGTCTCGGTTTGCCGGTACATCTCGGCGAGCTTCCACTCGATGCCCTGGAACGAATCGAGCGACTGGTCGAACTGTTCGCGCTCGCTCGCGTACTCGAGCGCCTGCTCTACGGCCGCCTCCGCCCACGCAACGGTGAGCGCGGAGCTGCCGAGTCGCTCCCAGTTGAGTGAGATCAGCTGCTGTTTGAACGCCTCCTTCCCACGGGTGAGCACGTATTCCTCGGGGATCGTCACCTCGTCGATGGTGAAGTGCGTCTGGGCGTACCCCGCCATGTTCGTGTACACCTGTTCGATCTCGACGCCGGGGTCGTCGTAGGGAATCACCACGGAGCCGAGTCCCTCGGGGAACCGCACCCACGTGACCGCGGCGTCGCCGAACGGGACCCCACCGACCCACGTCTTCTCGCCGGTACAGACGAGCTCGCCGTCCACTTCTGTGACCTCGGTGGTCATGTTTGCGACATCAGAGCCGGCGTCCGGCTCTGAGATGGCGATCGAGACGAAGCTCTCACCAGCAGTTACGGCCGGCAGGTACTCAGCTTTCACCGCCTCGGAGCCAAATAAGTCGATCGCGCGCGGGCCAACCATGCTCTGCATGTAGGTGAACCAGCCCGTGTCTGGACAGGCCCGCCCGACCGCTTGGATCAACAACAGCGCCTCAACGTCGGTGAGCCCCTGTCCGCCGTACGCCTCGTCGATCGACGGGCAGTAGAGATCCGCTTCGGCCAGTCGTTCGAGGTTCTCCCATGGAACCTCACCGCCCCACGAGTACGCGTTGTCTGTGAACTCGGCGGCAACTGACTCGGCGTGCTCGGCGAACGCCTGCTGCTCGGCGGTAAGCGTCGTCATAGATCAATCCTACGAATAAATCATAATAAACCGTCTGGTGTGCGTTTCGACCCGACGGCGCACAGACAGTTTTTAGCTCACTGGCGCGGAGCAATCCGTATGGTCGAGGCGTTCGCGGTCGCCAGCGGCAAGGGCGGCACCGGCAAGACGACGAGCACGCTCGCGCTCGGCATGGCGCTAGCGGTCGAGTACGACGTGACTGTCGTCGACGCCGACACGGGGATGGCAAACCTGCTGTTTCACACCGGGCTCGATGACGCCACGGCGACGCTACACGATCTGCTCATCGAGGGGACTGCGACGGATGTCACGGAGGCAACCTACGAGCGATTCGGCCTGTCGGTGGTACCCTGTGGCACCTCCCTTGCCGGGTTCGAGGCGGCAGACCCGGCGCGGCTTCGTGACGTCGTCGCCGAACTTGCCACCGACACCGACGTCCTGTTGCTCGACTCGCCGGCCGCGCTGGGCTCGAAATCCGCGGTATTGCCCATCGTCTTAGCCGACCGAGTTGTGATCGTCGTCGAGCCGACGATACCGGCGCTCTCGGATGGGCTCAAGGTTCAAGAGTACGCCCGGTCGTATGGCACCGAGACCGCCGGCGTGCTGCTCAACCGGATCAGAGAGGCAACGGAGCCGGTAGCCACGCAGGCCGGGCGACACTTCGGTGGCCCGGTACTCGCGTCGGTCCCCGACAGCGACGTGGTCCGGGCCGCACGCCGAGCTGGGATGCCGTTGCTCGCGCACGCGCCCGACAGCGAACCGGCGGACCGCTACCGGGAGGCGGCCGCGCGACTCGAGGTTCGCGACGGCAACAGCGAGCAGGTGGCGGCACGGTTCAAAAGCGCCGTCGTGCCCGACACGCCATGACCGCCCCGACCGACGAGGCCTCCCTTTCTATCCCCCGCGGAGAGCTCCTTCGGTCTCGGGTGGTCGCCACCGTCGGAGAGACGCTTGCGGAGGTTCTCGACCGCGAACTCACCGGCTACGCGACGCTCGTGCCCCAAGAGACGCTGTTGTCGGCTGGCGACGCCCGCGGCGTGCTTACCTTCGAAGCCGGCGTACCCGTCTTGGCGTACAACACGGCGACGGACCGCGGCGGGTCGGTGGCGCTCGCTTCGATTGCGGTTCCCGGGCCGTACCGGGTCGAACTGTACGCCGTTCCCCGATCGGAACTGGAAGCGGCACACGCTGTTACGGCTCTCCGGGTCCCTCCGGACGCGCCGGCAACAGAACTGGCGGACGATCCGGCGCTCGCAGCCCGGACGAGAGATGCCGCCCCGGCCGAGCGCCAGCCCGACCGAAATGGCGGCGATGGCGGTGATGGCGACGCGGTCGCTGCGTTCCTGGCGGACAACGATCGGATCGAAGCGATACGAACACAGGCCCGCGAGGAGGCTCGTGCGCGGGCCACGGAGTGGGGACTCACCGAGGCACTCGCGAAGCCAGACGACGCCGCTGATCGAGGTGACACGGACGAACTGGACGACACGGGCGAACTGGACGACACGGCCGAGCTGGACGACGCAGCCGACACTGCTGAACCGGACGGGTTTTGACCGCGTCCATCGTACCGCACGTATCACTGTTCTCTCTCTCCTCCGACTGACGACACCACGTGACTTCGCAGAGTGGTACGCGGCGGGGCGTGCGTACACTCGCCGCGTCGCTGTCGAGATGGAGTTCACGGGTGCGACCCGGATCGAGGGAGACCAGGTTGCATCTCAGCTCGCGACCAATCCGAGTGCGCTCTCGCCCGCTGCGGCCCGGTCCGTCGCGGCGACGCTCCTTGCGGACGGCGTCTTCTCCGAGCCGTACTGCGAGTGGATGCCGCTGTGGTACGAACTCGCGCTTCTCGCGCCGGTGCGCTACGCTGACTGGCGGCTCGGTCGGGTTGCCCGCACGGTCGCCGCGACGGCGGACGTGTCCGTGTCGGCGCCGCGTTTCTCGCGGCCGCGTGACGTCGTCGTCAACGGTCATCCGCCGCTCGCTTTTATCTCCGGATTCCGCGATCGGTTCTTGCTTGCGGCCGCGCTGTTGCATCTTGAGTGGTTTGTCCACGTCGCCGCCGCAGACGGAATCGACGTGCCACCATCACTCGTCGCCCGGGCACGTGCCGAGTCACTGTCATACTATGCCGGCGACCGTGGGGCCCTCTCTCCGGTGGTGGCTCGGTTCCAAGCGGCGCTGTTCGGCGACGACGCCTGGGTACGCCGGATCGATGACGTCTACGGGCTCAACAGCTGGCTGTTTGAGATGTGGGAGCGGCTGCTTCGTGCAGAGCGTCGTCGACTCGAACTGGTACAGGGGCTGTAACACCCCCGTAGGGTACCCACATTTGACAGCAGGTAAGTATAGAATGTGAAGACACGTTCACCTGTGTACGAACCAGCGCTGGTTCGTCTCCCCTACGACGATTTCGGCCCTCCCCACCTGCTTTCATGTTGTCCGTTGTCGACGCCTCGCGGCAGCCCTGCTGGCCACGGCCGTTCGGACAACTCAGACGCGAGTAATCTTTTATTCACACTTGTTCGCTTCGGAAGATTCATACGTCGGGTCGTGGATTCACCGAACACACGAATGGCAGTACTTTGGCTGGACGACGTCGACGCCGACGACATCGACACTGTCGGCGGCAAGGGAGCGTCGCTCGGGGAGCTCACGGGCGCCGGGCTTCCCGTTCCGCCTGGCTTCGTCGTCACGGCGGAGACATATCGGGCGTTCATCGAAGAGGCGGGAATCGACGAGGAA
Organism: Halorubrum orientale; assembly: GCF_059623105.1. Taxonomy (NCBI): domain Archaea; kingdom Methanobacteriati; phylum Methanobacteriota; class Halobacteria; order Halobacteriales; family Haloferacaceae; genus Halorubrum; species Halorubrum orientale. Next base: position 8,180 of record NZ_JBSPSR010000002.1, read on the forward strand.
CTGTTTGCTGCCGTTGACGTCGACCCTGAAGACGCCGCGGCACTCCGTGCGGCCGAAACGAAAGCCCGGGAGCTGATCACCGAGACACCACTCCCCGAGCCCGTTCGCGAGGAGATCCTCGACGCCTACGGAGAGATGGGGACCGACGACGAGTCCGCATTCGTCGCGGTCCGGTCGTCGGCGACCGCAGAGGACCTGCCGGACTCCTCGTTCGCGGGCCAACAGGAGACGTTCCTCAACGTACAGGAGGCCTCGCTCCTGTCGCGGGTCAAGGCGTGTTGGGCGTCGCTTTTCACCCAGCGAGCGATCTACTACCGACAACAGCGGGGGTTCCCGCACGCCGACGTCGACATCGCGGTCGTCGTCCAGCGGATGGTCGACGCCGAAAAGTCCGGTGTGCTCTTTACTAGCCACCCGTCAACCGGTGACCCAGAAATGACGATCGAAGCCGCGTGGGGCCTCGGCGAGGCCGTCGTCTCCGGGGCGGTCTCACCGGACAACTACGTGTACGACCGCGGGCGTGGGACGCTCGCAGACGTCACCATCGCGGATAAGAAGATCGAGATGCTCAAAGATCCCGAGACCGGCGAGACGGTCGAACGTACGGTTGCGGACGACCGTCGTACGGATCGGGTCCTCTCGGACGCGGAGATTGACGAGCTCGTCGGCCTCGGCGAGCGCGTCGAAACCCACTACGGGACGCCACAGGACGTCGAGTGGGCGATCTACGAGGGAACCATCTACATGCTCCAGTCGCGGCCGATCACGACGATCCGCGAGTCACCGGCCGATGCGAGCGCCGAGGCCGGTGGCGTGGGCAGCGGGGCTGGCAGCGTGGGGCCTGAGGCGACCGGCGACGGTGCTGGCGACGCACCAGTGGGAGTGTCTCCAGTCCCGAACGGCGGCACGAACGCCAGTGCCACCGCTGGTGCGACTGGCTCTGCAGCGGGCGGCGATAGCGACGAGGACGTCCTTGTCGACGGGCTCGGCGCGAGCCCCGGAGCGGTCTCCGGAAACGTCCGCATCGTGACGAAGCTTGACCATCTCGACCAAGTTGATGACGGCGACGTGCTTGTGACGGAGATGACGATGCCCGACATGGTGCCGGCGATGAAACGCGCCGCCGGCATCGTCACCGACGAGGGAGGGATGACGAGTCACGCCGCGATTATTTCGCGCGAGCTCGGGGTGCCGGCGGTCGTGGGGACGACCAATGGCACGCAGGTACTCGAAGACGGTCAGTCGATCACCATCGACGGCGACAAGGGAACAGTTCGGGCCGGTGCCGACGATGCGGCCGAGCCAGCAGCCGAGTTCGAGCCCGTTGAGGCTGCTCGTCCGGAGACACCGGTCAAGCCGATGACGGCGACGGAAGTAAAGGTGAACGTCTCTATCCCCGCAGCCGCAGAGCGCGCCGCAGCGACAGGTGCCGACGGCGTCGGCCTGTTGCGCATCGAGCACATGGTGCTCTCACTCGGAAAGACCCCAGAGCGCTACATCGCCGATCACGGCGCCAGAGCGTACCAAGACGAGATCATCGAGGGTGTGCGGCGGGTCGCAGACGAGTTCTACCCGCGGCCAGTCCGCGTCCGAACCATCGACGCACCGACCGACGAGTTCCGCGAGCTCACGGGCGGTGACGGCGAGCCGCACGAGCACAACCCGATGCTCGGGTGGCGTGGCGCGCGGCGGAGCCTCGACAAGCCCGCGCCGTTCCGTCAGGAGCTCGCTGCGTTCGCACGACTCTTCGAGATGGGGTACGACAACCTTGAGGTGATGTTCCCACTCGTCAACGACGCGGCCGACGTGGCGGCACTCCGCGAACATCTTGATGAGGCCGGCATCGACCCCGAGACGCACCGTTGGGGCGTGATGATCGAGACGCCGGCGAGCGCCCTCCAGATAGACTCTCTCGCCGAGATGGGGATCGACTTCGCCTCGTTCGGGACGAACGACCTCACCCAGTACACCTTGGCGGTCGACCGGAACAACGAGCACGTCGCCGACCACTTCGACGAGCTCCACCCCGCGGTGTTGCGCCTCATCGGCGATACGATCGAGCGATGTCGCGAGCTCGACGTCGACACGAGCATCTGTGGCCAGGCCGGCTCGAAGCCCAAGATGGTCGAGTTCCTCGTCGAGTCCGGTGTGTCGTCGATCTCTGCGAACATCGACGCGGTCCGAGACGTCCAACACGAAGTGAAGCGGGTCGAACAGCGGCTGTTGCTCGACTCGGTTCGCTAGGTCTCGAGGGCCGGGTTGTTCTCGGTGCAATTCGGTGCGGCCTGTTCGACCACACCACAACGAACGCGACACATGGCCTGGCGTGCGCCTTGTGGGCCGCGGCAGCGGTCCGCAAGCGCGCGCGAGGGATGAGCGAGTCGCCCGTGGGCGACGAGTGAATCGGTTGGGGAGGATGTGGCCGAAACTCATGTCCGTGTATCACAAGATCATGCTCCCACTTCGCGTGCCACTGCCGAGAGTGGCGATTCGCTCTCATAAGCCGAGGGCTACGCGACAGCCACGACCGCGTGACATCCGGGCACTCCTTTCAGCCACACCCTCCCCAGCCGATTCGCTCGGTCGCCTCGCTCCCTCGCTTATCCCTCGCACGCGCTCGCGAGTCCGCCTTCGGCGACCTCGCGAGGCGCGCGCCATCGTAGCTCGTAAGCTTGGGCGCGAAAACGATCACGTGATGCAACAGCCGGAGCCGCAGTCGTTCGAGCGGGTCCTCTCGTCGATGTGCACAGAGCCGCACCCGGACGCTAGAGCGGCCGCGGAGCGATTCCTCACGAGTAATCCGGGTGACCCAGCGACGTACGAGACGATCGCGACACTCGAGACGCGCGCGGTCGAAGGGCTCGCAACGCTGGCTGATCACCCGAATCCGCCCGATGCCGCAGGGTACATCACCGCCGGCGGAACAGAGGCTAACATCCAGGCCGTGCGGTCGGCTCGAAATCGCCACCCGAAAGACGACGTCAACGTCGTCGCCCCCGAAAGCGTGCACTTTTCCTTCCACAAGGCCGCGTCGCTGCTTGACGTTGAGCTACGAACGGTGCCGCTTGACGATGACTACCGGGCCATCCCCGATGCCGTCGCTGCGGCAGCCGACGAGTCGACCGCGCTCATCGTCGGTGTCGCCGGCAGCACGGAGTACGGCCGTGTCGACCCGATTCCAGCGCTGGCCGAGGTCGCGTCGACAGTCGGCGCACGATTCCACGTCGATGCGGCTTGGGGTGGCTTCGTGCTCCCGTTTACCGACCACACGTGGTCGTTTGCTGACGCGGCCGTCGACACGTTGACCATCGACCCACACAAGTTCGGACAGGCGCCGGTCCCCGCAGGCGGATTACTCGCGCGCGAGGATGCAGCCCTCGACGCGCTCGCAGTCGACACGCCGTACCTCGAGACCCGCTCACAGGCAACGCTCACGGGCACCCGAAGCGGGGCGGGCGTCGCCGGCACCGTCGCGGCACTGGACGCGCTGTGGCCGGACGGGTACCGAGCGTCGGCGCGTCGGGCGATCGAGAACGCCACGTGGCTGGCAGCTGCGCTCTCCGACCGCGGCTACGACGTGGTTGAGCCGAGACTACCACTCGTCGCGGCCGCGGTACCGACGCCGACGTTCGAACGACTCCGCGAGCGCGGCTGGCGGGTGTCGCGGACCGGTGCCGGCGAGCTTCGAGTGGTGTGTATGCCACATGTCACCCGGTCGGTCCTGCGCGCGTTTCTCAACGATCTAGATCGCGTTCGGAGTTAAGTCCCGTCTCACGCCGGGGCTGTACACTCATCGCCACCGCGGCCGAGGTGCGGATCAACATATTCACTACGGACTACGACGAATCCGCGGGTATGAGTTCGGACGACGTCTCTCGGCGCGCGTTCATGCGGACGGCAGGCGGGTCGGTCGCCGTCGTCGGCGGCACGGCAGCCGCGACGGGAACTGCCGCGGGACAAGAAGACGGCGGGGGCGCAAGCGTAGAGCCGGAGTGGCCGAGCGGCGTCACGAGCGGTAACCTCGGTAGCTATCAGGACGCCCGGGGCCAAGATTCCGTGACGGTCTCTGTTGGCGCGGGTGAGAACGGCCTGGCGTTCGACCCGACCCAGCTGTGGGTCGACCTGGGAACGACGATCACCTTCGAGTGGACCGGCGCCGGTGGCGCCCACAACGTGAAGACAGTCGAGGGCGGCGGGCCGGCAAGTCTCGACAGCGGTGACCCGGTCGGTGAAGAGGGGGCCACCTACGAGTACGAGGTGACCGAAGAAGACGCCGGAATCTCCCACTATCACTGTGTGCCGCACACGGCCGTCGGCATGCACGCCGGTCTCGCCGTCGGCGGCGACATCCCGACCGTCGAGACGGGCGGTGGCGGCGGCACGAGCAGTGCCGTCTTTGTACCGGAGGGCGCCCGCGCACTCACCATCGCGACGTTCATCGCCATGGTGAGCACGCTCGGGCTCGCGTTCGTCTTCATGAAGTACGGCGGCACGGTCACCCAAAACGAGGTCTAGGCGGTCCACGCGGCCGCTCCGTCACGTTTCGACGAGTGACCGGTACCGGTCGAGATACTGATCGAGCACGACCGCCCCGTCGTACAACTCGAACGCTGGGTCAACCGACAGCCGCTCTGCACCCGCGACGGCTTCCATTGCGTCTGCGAGTTCGGCGGGACTCGTCACGAGTCGCCCACGCTTGCGTCCCTCGACGAGCTCGTGGGCGCTGGATTCTGCTTGGTACTCGACGAGACCGATACAGCCGCACGCGAGTGCCCACAGCAGCTCCGTCGCGAATGGCTCGCGTGCTGCGGTCTGTGTAAAGGTGTGGGCGCCTCTGAAGATCGCCACGCGCTCGTCGAGCGGCCGGTCACCGAGGAACGTGACTCGGTCGTCGATCCGGAGATCGGCGGCCGCCACCTCAAGTCTGTCCCGCTCAGGTCCATCACCGATCACGGCCGCCGTCCAGTCGTCGCGGCGTCGTTCAGCTAACGCCAGGAGGAACGTCTCGACACCAGCGTGGCGGTCGAGTCGCCGAGAGTACACTGCGTCGAACCGGTCGTCGACGGGTGCGCCCGTGATGCGGTCGACGTCGATCCGCTCCGGCACGACGTCAACAGCCGCGTCTGCGGCGCCATGCTCGCGAATTCGTGTTTTCGTCGTCTGTGTCGGCGTCGTCACCACCGGCGCGCGTTGTGCGAGGAGCCGAGCGACCGCCCGCGAGTCGGCCGGGTGCTCACGCCACCAGTCGACGAGGACTGGGGGGCCGCCGAGTCGTCCGGTGAGAACTGCGGCGAGCGCCGGGAGCGGCGGGGTGTTGATCGCGTGGACGACGTCGGGGGCGACCGCGCGGAGCTCGCTCGGGAGCCGTGCCGCGAACGTGGCCGGTGAGGGTTCATCGAGCACGGCTCGGTAGGCGATTCCGTCCAGCTCGAACGTCTGTACCGACCCTCCCCACCAGCGGGCACACAGCCACACGACGTCGTGACCCTGTGTGGCGAGGTCGACCGCGGTCCGGTGCGTCCGGGTGCGTGCCGGCGTCTCCCCGTGTTGTGGGGTAAAAAGCGAGACGACGGCGACGCGCATGGCTCGTCTGACGACGCCGTCTGTCAAAAAGCCCGCCCTCTTATTACCCTGGATCCACCACTTTATCACTCCACGTCCACCGCCTCATCACTCCACGTCCACCCCTTCACCACCCGAAACGGTTTGCTGGCGGCGACGGTAGTGTCGCGCATGCCCCAATACGACGTCGAACGATACCTCAACGTACGGAGCGCGAGCCGGGCGAGTGTGGGCGTCGACGGCCGCGTCTGGTTTCTCCTCGACACGACTGGCACTGCACAGGTGTGGTCGCTTACGTCGCCGCAGGCGTGGCCGACCCAGCACACGTTCTTCGACGAGCGCGTCACGTTCGTCGACGCCTCACCGGAGCGCGCGGAGGTCATCTTCGGCATGGACGAGGGCGGCAACGAGCGCGCACAGCTCTATCGGCTCGACGTCGGGTCGGGTCAGATCACGAACTGTACCGCCCACCCGGCGGCGAAACACCGCTGGGGTGGGTGGGCCAGCGACGGCGAGCGGTTTGTCTTTGCGTCGAACCGTCGAGACCAGTCGGTCTTCGACGTGTACGTCCAGGGCCGGACCGAGACCGGAACGGACGCCAAGTGCGTCCACGAGGGTGACGGCTGGCTCTCCGTCGCCGGCTGGTCGCCAGACGACGAGCGGGTGATCGTCCACGAAGCACACTCCTCGTTCGACCACGACGTGTACACGCTGTCGGTCGACACCGGTGAGTTGACCCACCACACCCCTCACGAGGGTGCTGTCCGGTACGCCAGCCCAGAGTGGGGTCCCGAAGGCGACGCGCTCTACTGCGTCACCGACCGCGAAAGCGATACGCTCCGGCTTGAGCGGCTCGATCTCGCCACCGGCGCGTTCGACGTCGTCGAGTCCGGCGACGAGTGGAACGTCGATGGGGTGACGCTCGATGAGTCGTCCCGGCGGATCGCCTACACGCGAAACGTCGACGGCTACACCGAGGTTTCCGTCGGCGAACTCGTCGCGGCCGATCGTATCGATCCCCTCCCCGCTCCCGACCTGCCGACCGGTGTCGCTGGGGGCGTCTCGTTCGGCCCGGACGGCGACCGATTCGCGGTGACTGCCACCGGCCGCACGACGAACGCAAACGTCCACGTCGTCGAGACGACGACGGGTGAGACCACACAGTGGACGACCGCGTCGACGGCCGGCATCTCGCCCGAGACGTTCATCGAGCCCGCACTCGTGCACTATCCGACGTTCGACGGCCGAGAGATACCGGCGTTCGTCTCGCTGCCCGAACGCGAGCCGCCGGCCGACGGCTACCCTGTCGTAGTCGACATCCACGGTGGCCCAGAGTCCCAGCGACGACCCTCGTTCGCAGGCGTCACCCAATACTTCCTCGACGCCGGCTACGCCGTCTTCGAGCCGAACGTGCGCGGCTCGGCCGGATACGGTCGATCCTATGCCGCCCTCGACGACGTCGAGAAGCGACCTGACGCGGTCGAGGACCTCCGAACCGCCGTCGAGTGGCTCCACGATCACCCGGAGGTCGATCCCGACCGCATCGCAGCTATGGGCGGCTCGTACGGCGGGTTCATGGTCCTCGCGGCGCTGACCGAGTTCCCTGACTTGTGGGCTGCCGGCGTCGACGTCGTTGGCATCGCCAACTTTGTTACCTTCCTCGAGAACACCGGCGACTGGCGCCGAACACTGCGGGAGGCGGAGTACGGCTCACTTGAGACCGACCGTGCGTTCCTCGAATCCATCTCGCCGATCACCACCATCGACGCCATCGAGGCGCCGCTTTTCGTCCTCCACGGCGCGAACGACCCACGGGTCCCCGTGAGTGAGGCCGAAGCGATGGCCGAGGCAGCACACGACAAAGACGTCCCGGTCCGAAAGCGGATCTTCGAGGACGAAGGCCACGGCTTCTCGAAGCTCGAAAACCGAATCGACGCGTACCGTGACGTCGTCGAGTTCCTCGACACCCACGTGTGACACCGAGTGTCGAGGACGGCACCACGCTCACGACGACAACAACGGCCGCGAGGAGTTCGTCACCACGAGCAGGCTTGAGAGTCCCATGGCGACCGCCGCGAACAACGGGTTCAACAGCCCCGTGACCGCGAGCGGGATCGCGATGGCGTTGTAACAGAACGCCCACCCGATGTTCCCTTTCACCCGCCGACCGGCGGCTCGTGAGAGTTCGAACACGGTCTCGACCGACGCGAGGTCGTCGTCGATCACCGCGACATCGGCGGCATCAGCTGCCATCGCGGTTCCTCCACCAAGTGCGATGCCGAGATCGGCGGCCGCCAGCGCGGGTGCGTCGTTTGTTCCGTCCCCGACCATCACGGTTCGCCCACGGCCTTTCAGTCGCTCAACCGTTTCGGCTTTACCTTCGGGCGGGACTCCGGCGAACACCTCGGTGACCGCGTCGTGCTCGCGGAAGACGGTCGCGGCCCGCGCGTCGTCGCCAGTCAACACGACGACGTCGACACCGGCCGTAGCCAGCGAGGAGAGCGTCTCGGCCCATCCTGGACGGAGCTCGTCGCCGACGACGATGACGCCTGAGGCGGCGCCGTCGCGCCCAACCGCGACCGGTACACGGCCCACGTCTCGTGCCGCGGTAATGGCCTCACTGACGGCCGTCGGTACCCGCCAGCCGCGCTCGTTGAACAGACCTGGGTGCCCGACGACGACCTCGGTCCCGTCGACGATACCGGAGACGCCGCGCGGGTGACTCTCGAAGGCGTCGACAATGGGCGCCGACTCGTCGGACTGGGCTGACTCGGCGGCCACGCCCGCACCGTCGGTCCTCGCCTGCCCGCTCGGGTCTGCCGCGGCGACGACCGGTTCACCGGTCTGTGCGGCCGCGATCGCTTCGCCAACCGGGTGTGCCGAACGCGACTCGAGTGCCGCCGCGAGTGCGAGCAGGTCGTCGTTGACGTCGCGGTCGACGACCCGCATCTCGCCGGTGGTGAGTGTCCCGGTCTTGTCGAAGACGACGGTGTCGGCGCCGCGGATCCGCTCGAAGACGGTGTCGTCGAAGACGACTATCGAGCGTTCTAACGCGTCACGAAGCCCGGCGGCGACCGCCAGCGGGGTCGCGAGCCCGAGCGCGCACGGACACGAAACGATGAGCACGGTGAGCGCAACGAGCATCGCCGCCGCAACGCCCGCCCCGAGCGCGAGGTTGACGACGGCGACCCCGACAGCGACCGTGAGCACGACCGGAACGAACACCGTCGCGAGCCGGTCAGCGAGCTTCTGGACGCCATGGGTGCCACTCTGGAGGTCCCACACGAGCTCTGCGACCCGGTCGAGACTAGAGCTCGCGTCGGGACCGACGGCGACGACGAGCGACCCGTCGGCGACGACCGACCCGCCGACGACGACGTCATCAGGGGTCTTTCGCACCGGCAGCGACTCGCCCGTGACGACCGACTCGTCGACGGCCGCGTCCCCGTCGATCGCCTCGCCATCGACCGGGACGCGTTCGCCTGCCCGGACGAGTACGCGGTCGCCCGGCGCGAGGTCGTCGATGGGGACCTCGGTCGTACTTGCGTCAGTTGCACTCGCGCCGGCGTCGCCATCGGCAGTCGCTGGGTCCTCGAGGCGACGGGCCGTGTCGACCTGTACCGTGGTGAGATCAGAGAGGAGCTCGGTCGCCCGAGACTTGATGCTCGACTCGTAGTGGTTCCCCACGGTGACGACGACGACGATAGCGACCGTCACGTCGTAGTAGATCGAGGGGCTCTCTAAGAACGCGACCGCAAGCGTGCTATAGAGGTACGCGCTTAGCGCGGCGATCGCGACGAGGAGGTCCATGTTCGGCGACCGCGTCCGGGCGCTCACGTATGCGCCCCGCAGGATCGGCCGGCCGGTGATGAAGAGGACGATCGTCGTCAGCACGCCGAGGACGATGAAAAAGTACGTCCCCGAGCTCGACGCCATCGCCTGGTTCAGGTACTCGAGCGTCCGCTGGTTGTAGAAGGGGAACGCGAAGTACGTCGGGTAGATCAACACGATGTACTGTAACATCACGGCCATCCCGACGAGAACGCCAATCGCGAGCCGAGCGGTGGCCAGGTCGTCGGCCCGTCGCCGCGAGAACGCGTCCTCTCGGTCGTACGCGCTGTAGCCAAGTCCGCTTACGGTCTCCGTGAGGTCGGCCGTCGAGACGGTCGCGGGGTCGTGGTCGACCCGGACCGTGTCGGTGACGTAGCTCGCACTCGCCGCGCTCACGCCCTCGGTCTGGGTCGCGACCGTCTCGATGAACGCCTCACAGGTCGCACAGTGCATCCCATCGACCTCAAGGAACGTCGCCTCGTGGTCGGCCGGGACCGACGGCGTCTCGTCTGTCGCGTCTGCTGTGGCCGTCTCGCGTCTCGCCGCGACGTCGTCGGCGTCGACGTCGACGTCACCGAGGGTCTCGTACACCCCGCGACAGCCGGTACAACAGAACTCGTTGTCATCGCCGTCGACGACGTCGACACCCGCAGTCGGGAGATCACACAGCGTACAACCGCCGTCGACTGCCTCGGTCGATCCCATCGGTCAGCCGCCTCCGTGACCGACTATCCGCACGCTGTTCGTCTCTATTTCGCCCAGCCATGTACTGCTCATCCCCATTCCACTCATCTCCATCCCAGTGTCGAGCGGGTTCCAGAACGGCAACATCGGGTGCGGGATGTGGATCCCGAGCGCCATCAGTCCGTGCGCGAGCAGGACGTACCCGAGGATCACGAACGCGACCCCAAGAAGTCGGTGAACGCGGCGGCGGTGGACCGCGTCGACGCTGCCGATCAGTGTGCCGTACAGGAAGACGGCCGGCATCGTCCCAATTCCCAGCGCGGCGAGTGCGGTCCCCCCGGCGAGCGCGGAGCCGCTGGCGAACGCGTAGAGGTACGCCGGGTAGAGGATCGGACAGGGGAGCAATCCGTGAACAGCGCCGAGCGCGACGATGCCCGGCCCGTTCGCGAGCCGATCGACGTGACCCGTGAGCCAGCCGGTGACCCGCTCGAGTCCGGGTAGGTGGACGCCGCCGGTCGCGCCGCCGAGGACGTAGCGCGCCCCAACGACGACAACGACGACACCGACCACAACGCCGACAACACCACGGACCGGGCCCGCAGCCCCGGTGATCGTCGCGGTCGTCACGAGCACCGCGCCGCCGAGTGCGCCGAGTGCGGTGCCGATGAGTGTGTAGCTCGCGGTTCGACCGAGATTAAAAAGTGCGTGTTGGCGAACCTCGTAGGTGGTGAGGTGACTCTCGCGGCCGTGCTGTTGGGTCGACCCGGCCGTGTGTCCACCGCCGTCGGTCCGTCCCGTATCTGGGTCCATCCGGGCCGCGTACGTGGTGACGAGCGGGCCGCACATGCCGATACAGTGGGCACCGCCGAGCAGCCCGATGGCGAGGAACAAAAGCACATCCACGCCGAACAGCGTCGTGAGGTCCATCGTGTAAGTCTGTGGACCTAGGGGCCCGGCGCGCTAAGGCGTTTCGTCACAGCGAGGGGTCTCACCGGCTCCAGTCAACCTGCTCCGATCGCCGCATCGGTCACTCCTCGACGAACACTGTCGCGTACATGCCGCCCGTCTCGTGAGGAATACAGACGTAGTCGTGCCGTCCGGCGACGCCGAACTCGTGGGTGAACCGATCGCCGGTGTCGAGCCGGCCGCCGAAGTCGGTCATCCACGCGTCGCGCGCGGCCGACTCGGTGTCGAACCCGCCGGAGGCGAAGTACGTGGCCGCGTCGGGGATCGCCGCCTGGTACGCGGTGACGGTGTGTCCGCGACTACTCGTGTTTTCCCAGACCACTGTGTCGCCGACCTCGACGGTCAGCTCTTCGGGAACGTAGCCGCTCGCGAGCATGCCGACGTCGTACTCGTCGGCGAGACAGCCGGCGACCGAGAGAGAGCCGCCGACCGCGACGCTCGCGGCCCCGACCCGTCCGAGAAACCGTCTGCGGTGCATATCGGTAGTCGGGTCTTCGGGCGTTTGAATATCGCGGTTGGTCCCGATGCGCCGGAGGGCCTGCGTCTCTCGTGCAGCCACCGAACCCGATCCGGGTGCTGCGTATCATACTAGTCAGGTCCGGTAATTTATATTCGCCACCACGAATGTGCGGGCGTCGTATGAACAAACTAGCTGCAGCTGATCTGGCGTTCGCATCGCTCGGGCGCGTCCCGATGGAGATGGGACAGACCGAGGTGTATCAGGCGATACAGGCCGACCAGCTTTTGAACCTCTCGTTTTGGGCGAATATCGTGCTCGCGGGACTGTCGATCCTGCTTTTCGTCTACATGGGGCGGCAGGTCGAGGACCCGCGCGCGCAGCTCATTTTTGTCGCGACGCTCATGGTCCCACTCGTCTCCATCTCGAGTTACACCGGCCTGGCGTCGGGGCTCACGGTAAGCTTCCTAGAGATGCCACCCGGCCATGCGCTGGCCGGCGAGGAGGTGCTGACGATGTGGGGGCGGTATCTCACGTGGGCGCTGTCGACACCGATGATCCTGCTGGCGCTCGGACTGCTCGCGGGGTCGAACGTGACGAAGCTGACGACCGCGATCGTCACCGACATCGGTATGTGCGTGACGGGTCTCGCAGCCGCGTTGACCACCTCCTCGTACCTCCTCCGGTGGGTGTGGTACCTGATTAGCTGTGCGTTCTTCGCGGTCGTACTGTACATCCTGCTCGTCGAGTGGGCAGACGACGCACAGATCGCCGGCACCAGTGAGATCTTCGACACGCTGAAGATCCTGACTGTCGTCCTCTGGCTCGGCTACCCGCTCTTCTGGGCGCTCGGTGCGGAGGGCTTCGCGGTGCTCGACGTCGCGATCACCTCGTGGGCGTACAGCGGCATGGACATCGTCGCCAAGTACGTCTTCGCGTTCCTCCTGTTGCGGTGGGTCGTCAACAACGAGCGAACCGTCGCGAGCATGGCGTCCGGACTCGGTGCGGCCGGGAGCCGCGGCACGCCCGCCGACGACTGATCGGCGCGAACGGCGGCAACTACCGTGAGTAGCGAGGCTTTCGGGTCGAGTTTCCGTCATCCCTCCCCGTCGCAGTCGATACCACGACAGACACAGCGTTCAGAGAATCGGGGAGGAGGTATAATGGCTTCAGTCAGAGAGAGTTGACGCCGGTGGGTAACTATAATAACGTTCCAGAGGCGTTAGTCTCTGTTGGATCGCCGTGACATCCACACAAAGATGGCACCAAGCACCACCACCAGCAGGATTACGATGCGTTGAGGGAGTAGAGCGGACGCATCATCGTCTGTCGGTGGCGCAACTGGGTCAGTGCTCTCAGCAGCCTCACTAGTGGTAAGCCTCCCGATCGATTGGCCAGTCAGTGAGAGCGTCACTCCGTCAGCGTCTAGCAGGGTCGTCTGGACCCTCGCCGTCACCGTCTCTCCTGGCGGCACCGAGACCGTCGTCGTCGCGAGCACCGTGCCGTCACCGCGGAGCCGTGCCGTGTACGTCCCGGCGTGGGAGCCGACGTTCTCGACCGGGACCGTCGCTTCCACGCGCCCGCTCGTCTCGTCGGCCGTCACGAGCGCGGGGTCGCCGAGGTCGAACACCGGGGCGTCGGTCCCAATCACGAACGTCGAAAAGCCCGGCGTCTCCGCCTCGAAGTAGTGGAACGTCTCGTCGGCGTCGACTTCCCGCGTCGGGAGGTCGCGGTAGCCGTCCGGTCCGTCACGATAGAGCGTGACGCTCTCGGCAGTGGCACCCGTCGCCGCGAGGTAGCTCTTGCGCACCCGGAACCGGTGTGTCGCCGTCTCGAGGTCGTCCGGCTCGAAGCTGTGGTCGACGGTGATGAAGCCGACCGGCCGACGAGCGGTCGCCTCCACGAACTGACGACTCGCCTCACCGAGCGCGTCCGTGGAGCGATCCACGGTGTCGGCTGGAGGCGTCTCGTTCGCCGCTGTCACGTTCGTCGTGAAGACGTCGACGTCGCGCGCGGACACACTGAGGTCGTAATCACCTCTGTCGGCGACGGTGAACACGAGTCCATCGGACTGGACGTTTCGGACAGCAGACGCCTCCGATGCCGGTGTCTCCGTCGTCGCCGTCGGTGGCCAGGTGTCGGCACCTGGGGTGACAACGCCAGCTGTCGCCTGCTCGGTGGTAAAGTCGGCGACGACCTGCTGGCCAGCGTAGACGTCTCGCAGCGTGACGCTGTACGCCGGCCCTCGCATACTCCCGGCAGCCTGACTGGAACGCACCTCGGCACGGCTCGACGAGCGTGCACCACCACCACCGCCGCCCGAGCTGGGTTCATCGCCGGTATCCCCACCGGCACGCACGCTAATCGGCTGGGTAGCGGTCACGACCCGGGCGCCGACAGTCACGTTCGCGACGAGGGTCGTGTCACCGGCCCCAGTGCCGACGACCGACACGCCCGATGCCCCAGCACGCTCAACACGAGCGATCTCGGGATCCCGGCTGACGATCGTCGCGTTCGCCGTCACCGTGTCGGTCGTGCCGTCGCTGAACGCAGCGGTCACGTCGACACGAGCCGTCTCGTTCACCTCAAGTGTCGTCGCAGCCAGATCGAGTGTCAGCGATTCGAGCTGCGTCTCCGGCGCTGTCACGGCCAGGGTCTCAAAGCGCTGCAGATCGGCTTCAAATCGGTACCGAGCCGGTGATTCGTCGACGAGTTGCAGCTCGACGGGTTCCCACGTATCACGGTCGGGGACGAACTGCTGGAGTGTGATCGCTTCGGAGGTGACGCCGTCCGGCAGCGCAGCCCGGTCGACGTCGATCGTTGCTGTCCGGTCGGCGAACAGACCTGTTGGCACGCTGCGGTTCTCGAAGGCGACGTACCGAACGACTGCTTCACCCGGGCCGCGGTCGGGCGCTGTCGACTCCGGTGAGCTGTACGTGTACACTGTGTTCAGCTCGAAGTCGCCGTCGGTAGCCTGCGCGAGATTCATCCTGACGACCGTGACCGGCTCGTCGGCAGCAGCCGGCGTCGTCGTGTTGACGCGATGGACGTCTCCCCGCTCGAGATTTGTGCCTTCGATGTTGACCGTCGGATTGCTCACCTCTCGAACGAGAATGTAACTCCGGACGTTCGTCAGCCAGATCGTCGCGAAGGGGTCGTTTGCGGCGTTACTCTCGAGTTGGAGTTGGGCTGTCCGTTCACCCACGTCGCTGGCCGTGAAGGCCACTTCGAGCGTGCGTGTCTCCCCGGGGGCGAGTGTCTGTGGGGCGCTTCCCGAGACGATGTTGAAGTCCTCCGGGTGCTGGCCGACGATGGCCGTCCGGTCGATCTGCAAGTCACCTGGCGACCCCGGCCGATTAGCGACGCTCAGGTTCAGCGTTGCCGTTTCCCCGACGGCCGTCTCACCGAAGTCGAGCGTGCGTGCACCGATATCGATCGTGGCGGCAACTCCCTCGGCGGACAGTCCAACGGTTCGTCGTGGTGTCGTCGGGTCGGTGCTCTCGATCGCGAGCGTTGCGTCCTGCTGTCCAGCAGTCGTTGGCGTCGCCGTCACGTCGACCGTCGCCGTCTCACCGGGCGCAATCGTGGCGGGTGGTTCGCCTGCGGTGAACCCATCAGCCGCGGAGCCAGTGATGTCCAGCCCCGTAATCGTGAGCGCATCCGTGCCGTAGTTACTGATCGCGAGCGTTTCCGTGGCTGCCTCATCGACGCCGACCTCGCCGAAGGTCATGGTGTCGTCGCTGACGCGCAGGGCCGGGGCGATGCCCGA
Organism: Halorubrum orientale; assembly: GCF_059623105.1. Lineage (NCBI taxonomy): Archaea > Methanobacteriati > Methanobacteriota > Halobacteria > Halobacteriales > Haloferacaceae > Halorubrum > Halorubrum orientale. The sequence goes on from NZ_JBSPSR010000002.1 coordinate 23,449, forward strand.
ACCAGTTAGTGAGGCGCTGGCAGTGCTGCCGGCGTCGGCACTCACGGCGAGCGTCGCCCGCGTGTCACCAGCTCGAGTCGGCGTAAACGTGACGGTCACCGCCTCGGTATCGCCTGCTGGGATAGTGTCGGGCGCGTCCGTGACGGTCATCTGTGGATCGGTCGCCGAGACGTTGCGAAGCGTGGCAGCTACATCGCCCGTGTTCTCGAACGCGACGGTCGTCGTCGTGGTGTCGCCGACGGTCACTGATCCAACTGTTCCCGTCGAATCGACTGGCGTGAGGTTGCTGTCGACGCCCTCGCCAGCCACGTCGATCCGTGTAGTGGTCAGCGTTGGGTCGTCCGTCTCGATGACGAGTGCAGCGTCAGACAGCTCTTCGGCGGTCGATGGGGCAAACGTAACCCCGACGGACTGTCGCTCACCAGGCCGCACGGTGAGCGATCCGGTGTCGAGCGGCTCTGCGAGTGCGTAGGCGGCCGCGTCTGCGCCCTCAATGGCGGCATCGGTGACGGTCAGCGTCTCGGTGCCAGTGTTCTCGATCGGTATCGTCTGGGTCGTCGTCGATCCAACGGCCACCGTTCCGAACGCGAGCGGCTCCGTCTGTACGTCAGCGTGAGGCCCGTTGACGAGGACCGACTGTGTAGCGGTGTCCGTCTGGCCGCTCGTGTCCGTGACGGTCACGCGCACCTGGTACTCGCCGGGGGCAGCGTAGCTGTGCGTCGGCGTCGTGAGCGTCGGCCCCTGTGCGGTCATGTTGTCGCCGAACGACCACGCGTACGAGTCGATACCGACGGCATCACGTGACCCGTTCGCGTCAGCCGTCACCGTCGTCCCGGGCGTGACACTCTGATCGGAGAGGGTGAGCGCAGCCGTTGGCGGGCGGTCGTCGACGTCGATCGTGACACGGTCCGTGTCGTCGGCCGACGCCCCTTGCGCACTAACGCGAACCTCGACTGTCTGTGAGCCGCCCTCGGTGAACGTGTGGGTGGTGACCGGAGCCGTCGTCTCTGCGATCTGAGTGCCGTCGACGGTCCACGTGTAGGTGGGCGTGACTCCGGGCGCGATAGTCGAACCAGTCGCTCGGAGCGTCACCGTCGTGCCAGCGGTCACACGATAGCTGCTTGCCGACACCTGGGCTCGAACGAGCCGGTCTTCGACGCGGTTGGTGACGGCGACGTCGCTGAACGACGGGGCGGCAACACCCGTCGGACCGACGAGCGTCTCGGCACCCTCGTCGTAGCTCACGGTGAGGTTCGACCCAGCACCGACCGGGCGACCGAGTCCAACCAGTAGCGTGTCGTCAGTGGCGACCACCGTGGTCACTGGAACGGCCGTACCGTCGGCCGTGACGCGTATCCCTGCGGTCGGATCGTCGCCAGAGAGCGAGACCCCTGGCGAGAACGTCACCTCGAGTAGGTCTGGCCGTCCGGTGGAGACGACGGCCGTGTCGACCGTGGGCGTGGCGTCTGCGACGGTGAGCTCGGTCGTGGCGGTCCGATTGGCGTACGTCACGGTGATCGTCGTCGTCCCCGGTTCGACACCGGTAACGGTTCCATCGGGGTCGACGGTCGCAATCGTCGGGTCGGCCACGGTGAACGTCGCCGCATCGGTGACGGTCGACGTCGTCGTATCGGTAAAGACGGCCGTCGCCGTGGCAGTCGTCGTCTCCCCGGCGAGTATCGTGTCGGCGGCCGTGTCTACGCGGAGCGATTGGACGGCTGGCTCGACAGCGAGACTGGTCGTGGCGGTGTCGGCGGCGGTCTGAACCTCAGCCGTGTAGCTGCCGGCGGCACCCGAGGGAGGCGTCCAGGTGAACGTAACGCTCGTCGACGCACCAGGCTCGAGCGTGACGGCCGTGCGCTGCGTGACGTTGGCTCCGGGGATACGGAGCACGACGTCTTGGGTTGCCGCAGCAGCCCCCACGTTTTCGATATCGGCCGTCAGCGTGAGCGCTGTGTCTTCGGTGCCCGAACCGGTCTGAGTGAGTGACGTGACGGCGAAGTCGGTGGTCGACGCCCCGACGCGGACGGGACGCTCACGCGTCTGGTTGGCGGCCGTGACGGCGGCGGTGTAGGTGCCGGCGTCGCCAGGCGTGGTCGGCCACTCGAAGGTGACGGTGGTCGTCTCAGTGGGCCCGAGACGGACGGTCGTCTCGTCGCTGTAGTCTGCAACGGTGAACGCGACAGAGGCTTCCCCGGGGCCTGGCCCCGCGTTTTCGAGCGTGGCGTCGACGAGGAGCGTGCCGTTCTCCGTGACGGGTGAGGAGGTGGTCACGTTCGCGATACCGATGTCGGCCGGCCCGGGCGACTCGACGGTGACGCTCCCGGTCGCGCTGTCGTTCGCGCTCGCGACGGTGATGGACAGCGGACCGACGTCGTCGCGGTCGGGACGGTAGGTGAACGTCCCACGTTGGGACGCGTTCGCCGCGAGGTCGACCGGTTCGGTCGCTTCTTGTGTTCCATTCACGCGGAACTGGAGCGATTGTGAACCTGCTCTCTCGCCGCGATTCGTGACAGTATACCCGACGGTCAGTGGCTGGCCGGCGTCGATCGTGGCCGAAAGGTCGTCAAGACTCACCTCAAGTGAAGCCGCCGAGGCGGAATCTTCTACCGTAATCGAGGTTGCGACGGAATCGTCATCGCTTGCAACGGTGATAGGCACCTCGCCACGGTCATCCATCCCTGGTGTCCACGTGAGTGGTACCGAGGTTTGCTCCCCGCCAGCGAGTGTGACCGTAGTTTGATCGACGGTTATCCCTGCTGCTTGGAGCTCAATTGTCTGCGTGTCCGATCGGTCGCCGGTGTTGACTACTGCTACGTCAACGACTGCTTCACTGTCGGGCGTGACGGAATCCTTGACCGTGCTGAGGGTCACACCGAAGTTAGCTGGATCCGGCGTTGGCGGGGGTGACGGTGATGTGGTACTAACTGAAACAGTAGCTGACTGATTGTTTCCTCCGTCGTTGCCGACAGCGTCCGTTGCCGTTATAAGGGTGACACTGTAGTCGCCGTCACTCGAGCCAGCATATGTTGTCGTGTACGTGTGCGCCCCATTACTGCGCTCAGTGAAATCGGCCTTACTGAGTGTCTGCGACTCAGCACCACTGATCGCTGCCTCAAGTGTACTGAGCTGTTCAGTAGTATCAAACGAGATATTGATATCTTGCCCAGCTTGGTTCGTGATGGTGAGGTTAGATATCTGTGGCGGGGTTACGTCTACACCAACACTACTGGATTCGCGTGCAGCCCCATCATTCCCTGCCGCGTCTTCTGCCGTGGTGAGTGTAGCCGTGTAGCTCCCATCGATGCTACCAGTATACGTTGCGGTGTAATTGTATGTCCCATCGGTATTAGCTATCTCAGTAAAATCTGATCTAGTAAGAGAAACAGTCTCTGCGCCGGTAATTGAAACCACTACTGTAGACAGTTGATCAGTTGAGTTGAATGAAATGCTTACGTTTCGATCGGAGGGATTACCCACATCGTATTGGGATATGACTGGAGCAGGGTCAGTAATTGCAATTGTCTTCTCACCGCTTAGATCAAGCGTTGGATCACCGGCTGAGCCGCCGTACTCAACGACGTAGCCTTCAATTGAGTCGTCCCCATTCGCATAGTCGTTCCACTGTGCATCGGTCAGGAAGTGTGCGCGATCTTCACCAGAAGCGTAGTCATTGGGCTCATTAGTATCCCAATTTACGTAGCTGCTATTTACTGTGTTCCCCCCACCAGGAGAGGTACCTCCGTAAACCGAGTCAAGACTGTCAGAGTTCTCGGCTGCACCAGTTTGGCTGAAGAAGTGTCGACCACTACCTCCTTCCTCGGTGCCTTCAGGACCGGTGACCCACCGCCACGTGCCCTCTTCAGCGGCATCAGAGGCTCCCATCCATCCCTCTCCCGAGAGTTTGTCTGCGACAAACTCGTTTTCTGACTCTGACGTGACTGTTACAAGATACCCTTGGAGCCCAAAATAGGTCTTTGCTGCAGCATTCCGGTTTGCATCGTCCCAGTCGATAGAGGAATTCTCAACAAACTCGTAGTAGTGGTTTGTCTCTGGGCTATACAAGCTGTCTGACCCGAGTGAAAAGGTAATTGAACGATTGACCGTAGCAGGGTCACGCACCATATTGTCGTAGCTGACCGTCCGCAGCACAGCCTGCCACTCACTGGCTGTTGCACTCCCAGTAAATGTAAGCACGCCAGTATCTGAGTCATACGCACCCGACACATCAACATCGCTTGCAACGGTACGGTTCCAGCTGAGTGAGTCTTCAGCTGAGTTAAATCCGATCCCTATGCTTACTTTAGCTCCTGCAACCGTGCCGCCGTCGTCATCACTGAGAGTTAGCCCATTATCAACTACGACGGCGCTGCCCTCTACGGTATAGCTACTGCCGCCCTGTGTGGTTGACAGCGTCGGCGGTTCAGTCACGTCGGTAATGGTAACTGTAACCTCCTGTACAGCAGTGTTACCAGCCTCATCAGTCGCAGTTATATTTAATTCATAGTCATTCTGCGCGTCGCTGTCGGTCGGGTTTTCGTAATCTTTTGCTGTATCGAGAGATAGCTGTCCAGTCGTTGTATTGATGCTGAAATCTGCTGCGTCATTTCCGGCACCACTGGACAACGTGTACGATACTTCCGAGGAAGATACCCCATCGTCAGCAGCGTTGGGATCAAGGATGTCACTTTCATTTCTGTTTTCAGCAATGGATACGCCGGCAGTCGACCCAGCGTCAAACACTGGATCAGTATTGTCAATACGATACGTCTCACCGGTAGCACTGCCGTTTCCGCTACTACTGGTCCCAGTGCCTCCAAGCGGGACGCCGTTGCTGTTGGTGATGCCGTCGTCGTCGCTGAGGTTAAGCCGAAACGTTCCATCCTTACTGTCGCTCACTGAGAGATTAACAAGATAGGTTGAGCCATTACCGTCCCCACCAGTGTTAATTTCCGTAATACTTGGTGAGGGTTCCCCATTCACTACTGTCGTCTCAAAGTCTCCACTAGTGACATTACTTACACTCTCTGAAAAAGTTATATTAAATACGACTGTATCAGCGCTGGTGTTCTGTGTTAGTGGAGTCGCTCGAGAGATTGAGACGACCTCCGGTGCATCAATGACGGTGACTGATAGGGTTGCTGTCGCGGTACCCCCGTTGCCGTCACTTACCTCATATGTAATATTAACGTCAGTATCTTGGTTTGCTCCCGGGGTAAACTCAATTGTCTGATTATTCTGTCCAGTAATTTGAGCAATTCCATGAGAGGGCCCATCAGTAATATTGGATATGGTAAGTGAATCCCCATCCTGATCGCTATCATTCTTGAGTACATCAGACGTGACAATGCCATCCTCATCCACCGTTGCTATGTCATCGCTGGGCGTCGGCGGATTATTCGATACAACATCACTCGTCTTCGTTGTTGCTGCACCACCGAAAAAATTGAATGAGCCTGCTTGGTTGTCAGTAACATTAATTGTAATTTTGTCTAATTCTTTCTGTGAATTCGTTGATATTGCGTAACCCCAGATTGCAGGCTGATTTGCGTTATCATATGTATCATCAACTTCAATTCGATCCATTCCGTCAATAAGCGCGTATCCTGGGTCGCTCGGTGGGTCGCCGAACCAATCAGGAACGGTGAATTCTTGGGATGTTCGAGTACTTCCGTCGGTATAGTGCAGGCGTGTCTCGAATCTTGCAGGATTTCCAGTGCCAGCCCCACCAGCAGAGGCTATTATATGGAGTGTTTCATACTTTCCGGGGGTTATATTTGTAGTAATATTTTCAGTCCCCGATGCCTGCCATGTATTGTTCCCATCGGTACTATGTCCGGTATCTAGCTCTATTTTTGGATGAGTCGCAGTTGACCCAAATATTCCATCATTTGGCAACCCGTCTCCCGAATTATTGTTATTTTCTGCTGTATTATTCGTAATTAATGCAGCAGAACTGTCAAACTTCCCGGACTCGTCTGCTCCATACACTGCGTCGGCATTGTAAGCTGAGGAAAAGTCTAGTTGTACGGTACTATTGGCTGCAGTAGCAGTACCTATTGGTCCAGTAAATCCAGCAACCACAATTACTGCTACTATTAGTATGATGCAGATCACGCGTGAATACGTTTCATTAGATTTCATCAATGGGGATAGTGGAGTATATTCGGGCATGAATTACTCCGATAAAGAGTCTAACGATACGAAATTGCTGACGTCCCGCAGGTGGCCGCCGCCGAGGCAGACACAGACGGTGACGACGCCGACACGCCACTCCGGGCTGGCTTCACTCGTGAGGCAGTCCCCGTGCCCGAGCGCGTGTGTGAAGATGATCTCCCCGGCAATCCAGACTCAGTTACGGGCGAGTCGGTTGCCGGCGGCGAACAGCTCACCACCATTCCCACGGACGCCCGTGCCCCGCTGATTGACCCGACCGACAGTAGCTACCGGGCGCTTGATGCCCTCGTCTTCGATCATGACGGGAGTAGTGGAGCGGCCCACGGTCGTGGCGACGACCCCGGCACGGACGACACACCCGATAGCGACACGCCGACCAGCACCGACGCCGACACAAACACGACTGAGGACACGTCGGGTGGTGACGGACACGCTACGCCGGCGACGGACACAGCGCCGGCCGCCGACACCGACACGCCGACCGCACAAGACGCGCCCACCTCAACGGCTGAGCTTGAGGCCCGGCTTGAACCGCAGGGCAGCGTCCTCAACGAGGTCCGTTCACAGCCGACAAGCCCGAGTACTTCCAGCAGTGGGAGATGTAGGCTGAGTTGCGGGAAGCGAATAGCCTCCCCCGTGATCAGCCACTGATCTTGGCGAGTTCAACACAGCCATCCAACGTAGTACCGTTTTATCGACCGACTGCTACCGACAACAAGTCAGCAGATGGCGGCCTCAGAATCTGCAACGTTGCGGCGGCCGCGTATACCATCTACGACAGCGTCCGGCCGTCTCAGCGATGTACCACGTGGATTGAACCGCAATTTGTGAAGCGGTATTAAATGCCACGATAGGCTTTGAGGTAAGATCCGATAGCGGTTAGTCTCACTTGCCCCAGAACGGGTCGCGCTTTCGCCGCGTGTCGAGGTAGGCGGCGAGCGCCTCCCGCTCGTCGCCAGTGATCTCCGATTTCAACTCCTGTTCGAGGATCTTCGCGTGCTTTTCGGGCACCTCACTCCAGAGGGTGTCACCCTCCTCGATGTCCCGTCCGACGGTCGGGCCGTCGATGGCGATGCTCACGCGCTCGCCAGCGCGAGCCTCATCGACGTCGTCGCCCTGCTTTTGAATCCCGGAGAGCGTGCCGAGGCGGTCGAACTCGTTGCCCTCGAACGCACCCACGTTCCGGTTGTTCTGGAGCGTCCCGGCGAGCACCTCGACGCCGACGACTGCGGGGTCGTTCTGCCGGAAGGTGTGATCGGGAAGCAGCCGAAATCGGGCGGGGCGGACCACCTTGTCGAGGACGGTCTCTTGTTGAGCGCGCTTGCGCTGTTCGACGTACGTCTCGTAGTCTTCTATCAGCTGGTAGATGACGTCGTTGGTGAACAGGGTGACGTCGGCGCTCTCGAGTTCGTTCTCCGCGTTCGGGAGGATACTGACGTTGAAGCCGAGCAGCGCCTTGTGCTCGTCTTGGTTGGCCGTCTCCGCGATGGCGATGTCGCGCGGCGCGATGTCGCCCACCTCGGCGCGCATGATCGGTACTTCGGCCTCTTTGAGCGCATTCGCCATCGCCTCCAACGAGCCGAGGGTGTCGGCTTTGACGACGACGCCGTCCTCGGCGGTGTCGACTTCGATCTCGGCAAGCGCGGCGTTCACCTCCTCGATGACCTCCTCAAGTGGCCGGTCGCGCACAACGCGGACCGGTGCACCGGCCATCGCCGTATCGAGGTCTGGCGCGGCGATCTTGACACCAGCGGCCGCGCTGACCTCGGCTGCCTTCTCGAACCGCTTCTCCGTGCGGATCTCTTCGAGGGGTCGCGGCCGCAACAGTGCGCGCACTTCGGTGACGATTGGGTCGTCCTGACCGCCAACAACGATCGTGTCGCCGTTTCGCACGACGCCGTCATACACCACGGTGTCGATAGTGGCGCCGAACCCTCGCTCGTCTTTTACCTCGAGGACCGTCCCCTCGCCGGGTCCGTAGACATCGATCGCCATCTCTTCGCGCATGAACCGCTGTGAGAGTCCCATGAGTACCGTGAGCAGGTCGGGGATTCCCTCGGCGGTCATCGCGGAGACGGGGACGACACCGATGTTCTTCTGGAAGTCTTGGACCCGCCAGTAGAGATCCGCAGAGAAGCCGGCATCAGAGAGTTGTCCGATAATCTCGTAGAGGTTCTCGTCGAGCATCGACCGCGCTCGGTCCGATTGCGCCGCCAGACTTTCTTGGATTGGTGTGCCGTCCTGTGGGTTCCACCCGGGGGTCGTGTCTACCTTATTGGCGGCGACGACGAACGGGGTTCCCGTGCGTCGGAGGATGTCGATCGCCTCCTCGGTCTGCGGCTGGAAGCCGTCGTTGACGTCGACGACGAGCACAGCAATGTCGGCGAGCGCCCCGCCACGAGCCCGGAGCGTCGAGAACGAGTGGTGTCCGGGGGTGTCGATGAACAATAGTCCGGGGAGATCAAAGTCCTCGGGCATCACGAGCTCACCGGCCATCGTGGAGATCGTCGACAGTGGAATGTCAGTCGCACCGATGTGTTGGGTGATCGCGCCGGCCTCGCCTTCGCTGACCGCAGAGCCGCGTATCTCGTCGAGCAGACTCGTCTTGCCGTGATCGACGTGGCCGAGCACGGCGACGATCGGCGTCCGAAGGGTGTCCGTGTGTGTGTCGTCAGTCATGAGAATCGCCCCGAGAAGGTCGGTTATATACCGTTCGACCCGGCCGTCAGTTAAGTGTTTCATCACGGTCTCGGCGTCTCGTCATCCCAGGCGCGTCCCCGTGGCGTTTAATACCGTCGCAAAGGAGAGGTGAGCATATGGCAGACATCCTCGCGGAGAACCTCTCCGGGAAGGCGGTGATGGGGTCGGACGGGACGGAGCTCGGTGACCTGTACAATATTACGATGGACCTCAAGTCGGGCCGGCTCAACGACCTGCTTGTGACCCCGAACGAGCAGGTTGATCCCGACCGACTCCCCTTTGACCGCGACGACGCCGGGCGGCTCCAGGTGCCAGTCGCGAACGTGCAGGCAGTCAAAGACTACATCGTCGTCGGCCGCTGATGAGAGTCCTCGACACGTCTGCGTTCATCCACGAGTACACCACTGACGACGCCGTGGTGTCTGTCCCGGCAGTCCACGGCGAACTCGAGGGCGAGACTGCGCTCCGATTCGACGCGATGGAGGGGTCGGGGATGGCGATTCACGTCCCAGCCCCTGAAGTGGTGACGACCGTCGAGCGCGCGGCACGCGGGTCCGGCGACGCCGACGAGCTCTCTGAGACCGATGTCAGACTCGTCGCGACCGCCCTCGAACTGGACGCGACGCTCGTCACCGACGATTACGCGATGCAGAACGTTGCGGAGCGACTTGACCTCGACATCGAGCCGATCGCCCGCGACGGCATCTCTGAGGAGCGCGAGTGGCTCTTTCAGTGTGTGGGCTGTGGCCGGACGTTCGACGAGCAGCGCGAGCGCTGTCCGATCTGTGGGAGCGACCTGACCCGAAAGAATCCAGTCTGAGCCCATCGGCGACACAAGCGGGCGGCCGATGTGTCGGCACTGGTCCGTTTCGTCGGCGTTGACATCCTCCCCGCCCTGAAGGGCGAGGCTTTCGCCTCGAATTTTCCGTAATGTGTCTCAGTCGGCCGACCCAGGGTCCTCGTGTTCACGGTCCTCCTCGGCACCTGTTGCTCCGGACAGCGACGACCGGTGCCCGGTGTCGGCGAGCGCTGTGACGACCTCGTCGCCGTCGGTCCGTGGGAGCCGCTCCCGGAGTCGACGCGCCACCCGCCGTGCCTCTGCGAGCTCGACCTCGGCGACCGCTCGAACGAGGGCTGTGGCGCGCTCGGCCCGCGCCCGCTGCCACGACTCATCCCGCGACTGGTACGTTCGGATCGCCCGCATAAAATCGACCTCGGAGAACTCCGGCCAGTACGGGGTACAGAAGTAGACGGCCGCCTCGTTGCCGTTCGCGTGCCACGGGAGAAAGTTCGAGGTGCGTTCGTCCCCGCCGGTCCGAACGATCAGGTCGACGTCGCGAATCGGGCGGTCGTAGAGCCGCGTTTCCACCGTCTCGGTGTCCACGTCGTCGGGGTCGAGCCGGCCGTTGGCGACGTCGCGGGCGACACCGCGGGCGGCGTCGAGCAGCTCCGTCCGCCCGCCGTACGCGAGTGCGACGTTCAGCGTGAACTGGTCGTTTCGCTCGGTGCGACGCTCGGCGTACGCGACCGCCTCGCGAACCCGCCGCGGGAGCCGCTCGACGTCACCGAGTGCCCGGATCTGTACGCCCTGGTCGTGGACCCGGTCAGCGTCGGCAAACTCGCGTAGTTTGGCCTCGAGTAGGTCGAAGAGTGGCTCCAACTCCGCGTCGGGACGCGCGAAGTTCTCGGTCGAGAACGCGTACAGCGTCAGCTCGGAGACGCCGATGTCGGCACACCAGTCGAGCACGCGTTCGGTCGTGTCTGCACCGGCACGATGGCCGTCCGGGACCGCAGCACCGCGGTCGCGGGCGTACCGGCGGTTGCCGTCTTGGATGACCGCGACGTGTGTCGGAACCGTCTCGATCCGTCGCCGCAGGTACCGGAGGTACGCGCGCTCGACGGCCGAGCGGAGCCGGGTCAACATAGCCAGGTCTGTGTCGTACGTCGGTATGTAGCTTGTCGTTTCGCTTCGTCGACACCACGCGAAAATCGCCGAAACCGATATTCATCCTCGTGCTGACGAGTTGGCCGTGAACGCCGCCTACGTCTTTCGCGTGACGTTCGAACTGGATCCGGACCGTGCCAGCGTCTCGCCTGACCGGTTCGAGACGGTCGTTGAGGTGCCTGCCCCCGAGCCCGGCACCGAGGGGTGGCTGTTGTTCCGCGATCGGCTCTGGCGCGGGTCCGTGGGCGACGAGCCTTCGACGAGGGCGTTTCTCGGCGACCGACTCGGCGTCACCGTCGTGGAGGCCGCGTTCCGCGAGCTGCGGACCGACCGGGCGTACCTCGACGCGCTCGAGACGGCGATCGCGGCCGATCTCTCTCGATTCGAGGCCGACGGCGTCGACGAGGTCCTCCACAAGTACCTCGGGTCCTCGGTGCACATCCGGGGGCCCTGAGGCCGAGCCATCCCACCGACGCCGGCGGCGATCCGTCGCTGTGACCGTCGGGGCCGTTGAACCCCGCGGACGCGACCGAAACCGTGGTGACGCTGGCGGCGGATAGATCTGCATGGCGAAGTGGTTTCACAGCGGCCGTCGGCGCGACTGTTGTGCGGTGGTGTACGCGGCCGGCGAGTTGCGCGCACAGTCGATCAAAGCCCGAATCGAGCGGCACTACGACGAGCGAATCGACCCGCAGAGCTTCTATGCGACCCTCTCGTCGCTCGTCGAGAGCGGTTATCTCACTCGTCGTCGGGATGGACTCGCGGACGTCTACGCGCTCTCGTCGGCAGGCGAGACGGCCCTCCTCGAGCACCACGCGTGGCTCTCGTCGCAGGTCGACGCCCACCGCGGAGACGACCCGTCGACCGCCGAGTGAGTTCCCCGTTCGCCCCGCCTGTGGTGTCGGTTCCCACGTCGATTCGCTCCGCCGGGCGGCAGTCGACCGCACCGGGGCGCCACGCGGACCCAAAGGAGTAACAACTGTCGCCGCCTGGATTAATATCATGACCGTCGTCAGCGTCTCGATGCCGGAGGAGCTGTTGAACCGTATCGACGAGTTCGCAGACGAACACGGCTACACTGGCCGGAGTGAGGTGGTACGGGAGGCCTCTCGGAACCTCCTTGGTGAGTTCGAGGACGCCCGTCTTGAGGAGCGACAGCTCATGGCTGTCGTCACCGTGCTCTTCGACTACGAGACGACAAGTGTCGAAGAACGGATGATGCACCTCCGACACGAACACGAGACGCTCGTCGTCTCGAACTTCCACACCCACGTCGCCTCGCGATACTGCATGGAGCTGTTCATTCTTGAGGGGCGACTCGCGGAGATTTCGACGTTCGTCGGCAAGATCCGCGCCACGAAAGACACCCTCACCGTCGACTACAGCGTGACGCCGGTTGACGACTTCGGTGCCGGCGCCGTCGACGAGGCGGACGGCGGCACAGAGCACGGCCACGACTGATATCCTCCCCGTCCCGAGCGGTAGTTGCCGAATCAGCCGATCAACGCCGCAAACGACCATCAGATTGTGTAGACTCCGGTAAACATCTTACAAACTGTAAAATTCGTTTGTTTTCATACGGGGGTAGTCGGCGAGATTAATGATGATGCATATGAATACTTACTCGTGGGAGAATTGATTCGGCAACTACTGCGATAAGGCTCTCGAATTCAATCAAGATAGGATGACACATGTGTCTTCTTTCTCCGTGTGCGCGTGGAGAAACTCCATCGCGGGACTTCAGACAGAGTGCCTCGGAATGTGCCTCCGAGGCGGTTCGTCATAGCTGAGTCAGTTACGGCCTCGTGCTCGGCTGACAGCGATAGCCAGTAGAGCAATGGTGAGTAGTGCGACAATCCCGACGAGAGGGCCAAATCCAGGGATCCCGTCTTCAGTCTGCCCGTCGTCCTCAGTCTGAGAGTCGGTAGCAGTCTGGTTGGGGTCCTCAGTAGCCGGTTCGGCGGGGTCCGTCTCGGTCGCGGGTTCTTCGGTCTCTTCGGAGGGCACGGTTATGTTTCCAGTTGCCCTATCATCGTCGGCATACACGCCGAGAGTGTACTCACCAGCAGCCAGCTCGACTGAGACGTTGGTGAACTCAACGGTCTTGCGCTCGTCAAGCGCGATCGTTGCTGATCGCGTCGCGACGGTCTCATTTCCGATACGAAGCTCAACGCGTTGAGTGTCTTCGAGGAAGCTATCAGATCCGACGGTGGCAGTAACGGTGACCGTCTCACCTTGTTCTACCGTAGCCGTCTGCGGGGTTAGATCGGAGACGACGAATTCGGGGTCTGCAGCCCCACCGCCGCCACCACCTCCGCCGCCACCACCGCCACCACCGCCGCCCTCGGTCCCATCGTCGCCATCATCGACGCCACCAGTGTCTCCGTCTTCGCCGTCGTCGCCACCGGTCTCACCGTCTGCCGTCTCGTCTGTGACACCAACAGCGAAACCCGAGTAGCTACCGGTAGTGACCTCGTACACATAGCCACGGGTCGTTTCGAACAACAGCGTGGTGGCTACAGGCTCGTACTCGCCGTCGTTCTCTCGGTACACGGTCACGTTCTCAGGTGCCGCATTTCGCGCCGCGATTGCAGCCTTACTGACCTCGATTTGGAGCGTTGATGCATCGAACTGCGCCGGCTGTGCCGTCGTCGTCGCATCGAGATACTGCACGGCGACCTCACCGTCACGTGCCGCTTGAAGTGGGGCGTCTGCCCCGACCGCCGACGGCGTAACGCCGAAGGTGTAGTTCACGGCGTAGTCCTCGCTCGTGTTTACGACACTACTGGTACTGACGAGCGTAGCATTTGCCGTTCCAAGCCCTTGATCCACGTTAACGGCGAGCGGCTGACCCGGAGTGGGGTTGATGTACTGCACGTCGATGCTGCCGTACTCGACGGCGTACACGGTATCTGTGTTGGACAGGCCGACCTTGCTGACCGACTGACGCGGGTCGGCAGTTTGTACCGTCAGTGTGGCGAACTTCTGTCCCGGCGAAGTCGGCGTGAGGCGGACGGTGGCCGTTGCTGACTCACCTGGAGCCAGCGTCCGGGGCAGGTCACTGTCCGAAAGCGTCACCGCGTACGCACCAGCGTCACGACCACTGACGGTCACTCCTGTGACGTCGATTGGCGTCGTCGCAGACGGTGCGTTTGCTACGGTGAAGCTCTGTGTTCTCGTCTCCCCGATCGTCGTCGTTCCGAACTGGAACGTTCGTGGCGTGGTGAGTGCCCCGGTTTCAGCAGCGCCGGAAAGCGAGACCGACTGCTGGTCTCCGGTCGCAGTAACGACCTCGAGTGATGCGCTCGCATCAAGCGGTATACCCTGGGCTCGAGTTGCCGCGTCAGGGAGCGCCGCGGGGTCGAACTCGATCGTTGCTCTCCCGCTGCTTCCCGAACTAATCGACCCGGTGGGACTGTCAACCACGTTGAACGCGGCGGCATCACGACCAGTCGTCGAGACGCCTGTGACCTCAAGTGGCGCGTTCCCGTCGTTCGCAACTTGGACATCCGTCGTGGCGGTTTCGCCCACACGCACGGTGCCCACAGTCGTCTCCGTCGAGGGGGCGATGGCGAGTTCTGGACTCGCAACTGTCGCACTGACGGGTGCCGTGACCGTTTCGCCTGTCGTTGCAATTGCGACTTGGGCGGCAAGCGTCCCCCGTTCACGGCCCGCCGTGTCGACTGTAATATCAAACGACGTCGTGTCGCCTGGCTGGACGCGTTGTTGTTGTAGCCCATCGACGGTAACGGCACCACTATCCGTCCCGGTGACAGACGCCCCTGTGATCTCTACTGGAGCCGTGCCATCGTTTACGAACGACACAGACCGCGTTTGTGTCGTTTCGGGATTCAGCGCGCCAAAGCTAACCGCGGGATTAGTGAGGCCAACGTCGCTTTCGGTGGCGCGCCCGCTCAGGGCTAGCTGCCGGGGCGTCTCTACGGCCGGATCGTTTTGCGGCCGGATCGAGAGGGTTGCCGTGTTCTCACCTGCGGTGGTTGGATTGAAGCCGACGGTGACCGTCTCGCTGCGTCCAGGCGCAATACGCAGCTCTCGGTCACCAGAGAGCAGACTGAATGCCTCAGCGTTCGCGCCCTCGATCGTCGGCGTCGCGACAACGAGTGGCGCGTCGCCGGTGTTCTCAATGTCGACTGACTGCTGGGTCGCACTCCGAGTCGGCGTATCCTCGAAGCTCACACTCTCGCTCGCGAGTGCGAAGGTTGGCGTGGCGACAGTCCCGGTCAAGCTGGTAGTGAGCGGTTCCGCCGTCGTCGAGATATCGACTGTCGTGTCAAAGGATCCGCCAACCGACCGGTTGACGACCACAGCTATGGTTCGGTCTTCCCCTGCGACGATTTCGCCGCTGCCGACCTGTTCGGCGCGGACCCCACTCGCCCCTGCATCGACACCCGTGATACTGAACGGCTCACCGCCGTCGTTCGAGACCGTGATCGTTCGCCGTGTCGTCTCACCGGCCGGAATATCGCCAACCGTGAGTTCATCCGTCGACACGGTCGGGTCCGGGGAACTCACCGTACCAGCAACGTCGAGCGTTCGCGTGAAGCGCTCCTGACCGCTCGACGCCTCGATCGTCAGTTCCGTTTCTCTCACACTCGGCCCGGTAGCTGCTGGGGTAAACGTCACCGGGAGCGTTGCCTCGGATTGTCCAGATATCACCGTCTCTTCGGTGACGCCATCCGAATCCAGACTGAACTGCTCCGTGTCGGCGAGGTCGACGTCGTCGATAGCGAGTTGGCTCCCGGCAGGCCCGGGATTCTCGATCGTCACTGCCCCGGTCGTCTGGCCGTCTGTCGTTGTGACGCCCGTCCGGAGTGTCTGTGTACCCACGCGGAGGTCGGCCGTCTGGCCACGTCCAGTCAGTGCCGCTGTGAGCGTGGTGCTGTCCGTATCGGTGCGTCCACTAACCGTGAGCGTTCCAGTCTGCGTGCCACCCGCGGTGGGGTCGAACTGGACTTCAACCTCGGTAGAGTCGCCATTCTCGAGTGTCGTCCCGGCGAGGTTCGTCGTCGTCTCGTAGGCCGTTCCCTCGACGGAGACGTCTGAGACGGTGAACGAACTCCCGTTGTTCGTGACGGCCAGCGTTTCTGTCGTCGCATTCCCAACGCCTACCGCGCCGAATTCGAGTTGTCCGGTCGAGAGCAGAACGTCTGTCGCGATGCCATTACCCTGTAGCGTAATACTCCGCTGTGGCGCTTCTGGGTCGTTCGTCACGAGCGTCAGCTCGGCTGTCGTCTGTCCGGCTGCCTCCGGCGTAAACCGGACCGGGAGCTGTCGACTCTCCCCAGCTGGAATCGAAAGCGAGCCGTCTATCGGTACCGCAAATGCGGTCTCACCGAGTTGTTGGTCAGTACGTACGGTGAGGGTTCCATCGCCCGGGTTCGAGATGTCGATCGCTTGCGTCGCCGTCGACCCCTGTGGAGTCGCGTCAAACGAGAGCGGGTCGGATGTGGCAACGCTCAGCTCAGGGGCTTGCCCCGTGACCGAGAGTGACACGCTCTCGGTTACCTCCCCGTCGGCGCTCTCGATACGCAGACTCCCGGAGCTCTCGCCCGCTTCGGCGGGGGTCGCTGTGACGGTGAGGAACGCTTGCGTGTCGGGTGCGAGAGTGAACTCACGGTCGTCGCTACCGAGTTCGAACGCATCCGTATCGGTCGTTGCTGTGAGCGTCTCTGTCGTCGTACCCGTATTCTCGATGACGACGCCCGTGCGTTGCGTGTCGTTGATCGGCACGGCATCGAAGTTCACCGCCGTGGTCTGGGCCGTGACCTCTCGGTTAGTAATGGTTCCGACGACCGGAACCGTCGTCGGTGAGAGCGTCTCGTTCGTGGGTGTCAGGGTAAGCTGTGTGGTGACGGTCGGTGTGTCGCTTGCCTGCGGCGTGAACTCGACATCGAACGTCTCGGTTCCGCCGGCGGCCACGGTGACCGTGTCCGGCTGGGTGAACGACTCACCGATCGTGAGCTGTGTCGTCACTGGAGCGTTTCCATCGTTCGACAGCGTAACGGCCGTCGTGGCCGAGCTGTCTGGCTCGGTCGTGAGCTCAATCGGTAACGCGGTGTCGACGTTGAGCTCCGGCTGGGTGCCCGTCCCGCTAATCGAGACCGTCTGGTCGTCGACGCTGAGCGTTGGCGAGATCGTGCCAGCCGACTGCGGTGTGAACGTGACCGCGAGAGTGCGGTCCCCATTCGCTGGGATGCTCTCAGCGACGGCGTCTCGATCGAGTGTGACCGTGCTCGCGCCGGGTCCGGTCACTCGCAGCGACCCGACCTCTACGGCAGTCGGTGACGGGTTGCTCACCGTTACCTCGACGGTTGCCGTATCGCCGACGGCGACGTCACCGAACGACACCGACTGGCGGTCAACACGCAGCGTCGGTGCCGACGCGGTGATCGAGACGCTTGCCGGAGCGAACTCCGTGGTGTCGGTTGCGGCCTTCGTGGCGACCGCATCGAGTTGACCGACGGTCTCTATCGGAATGGTCGCCGTTCCATCGTCGCCCGTCTGTTGTGTTGTCCCCAACACCCTGACGGTCGCGTCGACGGGTGCGCCGGTGGGGTCGGTCACCGTGAACGCGACGGCTTCACCGCGGACGACCGATGTCTCGTTAGCTTGGAGACGGAGTGGCGTCCGGTTGAGCGCTCCACTGACCTGTACCTGACTGGTTGCGGTGTCGTTCGCAGTTTCGACCCCGACGGTTAGCTGCTGTGTCGTCGCACTGCTGGGGACTGAATACCCGAAGGATTCGGTCGTTTGCTCGCCGGCAGCGAGGGTGACGCTTCTCGACGTCTCCTCGCTGCCACCGACGAGCAACGACACCGGCTGTGTCCCGCTCTCACTGCCAGTGTTCTCGATGGTCGTGCTCACGGAAATCTCCTCGCCAGCAGTCACCGCGTCGGGCGTCTCGACGGAGGCAACGGTGAACGAAGATACGGCGGGTTCGGTGACGCTCACGCTACGGGTGGTCGAGTCGGTGTCACTCGCGACCGTGAGCTCGACCGCGGGTGCGTCGTCGGTGGTCGTCGTGTACGTGAGCGTGATCTCCTGGCTTTCGCCGCCATCGAGCGACACCGACGCCGAATCGACCTGCGTTCCACCGGCATCGAGCGTGATCGACTGGCTTCCGGACTGTTCACCGGTGTTCTCGACGGTCGCTGTGACCTCGACGGTGTCGCCAGCGGTCACCGTGTCGGGCGCGTCGACGGAGGTGATATCGAACGCGGCGGCCGCAGGTGCACTGACGCTCACCGTGCTGCTGGCGGTGTCGTCGTCGCTTGCAACTCGGAGCGTGACCGAGGGCGTGTCGTTGACCGTGGTGTCGTAGCTGAACGAGACCTGTTGGCTCGTACCGCTATCGAGTGACACCGACGTCGAATCGACCTGTTCACCGTCGACACTGAAGCTGATCGACTGGCTTCCGGACTGCCCACCGGTGTTCTCGACGGTCGCGGTCGCGGTCACCGTCTCGCCGGCTGTCACGGTATCTGGTGTAGACAAGGATACGCCGAAATTAGCCGGATCGGGGCTTGGCTCCGGGTCCGGTGGGGATGGGACAGTAACGGTGGCTCTGTCGAGTTCAACTGCGGTGTCGTCCGTCTCGAAGACGACGAAGTCGATGTTCTCGTCGGAGACAGACCGGCTGAGATCAACCGTCACTGTTCCGTTGCTGCTGGTCGATGTCAGTTGTGACGCAATCGAGTCACCATCGTTGTCTTCTACGTCGAGTATGATGTTACCGCCAGCCGTCCTTGAGAAGGTAACGTCCGCTGTGACCGACTGATCACCCGCTGCAACTGAACTTGTGGTGACGCTTGCTGTCGGATCAGAGGGAATTATAACCGTGTCGTTGGCGATGACGTTAGAATCAAACGTGTTACCCTGATTCTTCAGCACATCTGAGAGCGTGAGCGTATCTACTTGATCGTCCACGTAGACAGTACTGTTGTCACCAGTGAACGCATTACTGGAGATGTCAATATCGCCACCCGAGAGTGCAAGGACACCTGTCGGGTTGGAGTCAAAGTCATTACTACTGATAGTGATGCTCGGCGATTCACTATCGTCGTGGTTCAGCAATACCGCAAAGTCATCTTGACTTGTGAACGTGTTATCGCTGACTAGCAGTTCTCCTGCCGATTGTTGGAAGCCGACGTTGACTCCAATTGAGTTACCATCGAACGTGTTCCCAACGACCTCGTGACCGTCAGGTCCAGAGATAACTACTCCATTACCAAACTCACCCGGCTGGGAATTGGTAATGCCGACGAATTCGTTATTGCGCACCTCACCATCACTAGTGCGACCTTCGTACCGTAGAGCGTATCCAGTACTGTTTTACTCAAGCTCGAACGTGTTGTTTTCGATGGTCACGTTGTCGCCACTGATGTAGGCTGCCTGCCCCTCAAACACAACCGAGAAGCCGTTAATTGTGACATTATCAGCAGGAATGTTAGTTCTGGAATCTGCACTAATGTCAATCGTCGGCTCTGCGCCCTCTGCGGCTTCGAGCGTTAGGCCGTCGACATTGATGCTCACACTCTCGTTGTACGTTCCAGATTCAATCTTAATGATGTCATCCGTATCAGCAGCGTCAACCGCCGCCTGAATCGAAGCAAATTCCCCCTCAGAGTCGTTCGTTACTGGCGCGAACGACTGGCCATTGTTCTCGGTGCTTGCGTCAAGCCACGGGGCGAATGTGACGTTCTCGGAGACTCCCGCTCCTTGATTAGTTTCATTATACGTGTTGTCGTCAGATGATGGACCGCCCTGACTACCCCACCAGTTCGAGGTGGCGTCAACTGTTCCTGACCCATCAGTTGCGTTGACTCCCTCGCTAACATCAACGATGTTGTTCTGGGAGACAACGATTCCGGTTCCTGCGTCAGCGTCAGCACCGAAATCCACGCCGGTTGAGTCAGTCACCAGCGTAAAGCCGGAAACTGTCACTCCTTGGGAACTGATAGAGACCGCGTCTCCACTGCCGGTTGCATTGATTGTCGTCTCGTCAGCACCGGCCGTCGAAGTGAGCGTGACGTTCGCCGTGCCGATGCTCACGCTCTCGTTGTAGGTTCCAGGTTCAGCCACGACGGTCTCATCGCTACTGGCCTCATCGACAGCTCGATCAATACCTCCAAGGATTTTGTCAACCACGATGTCGCCGCTACTGTTCTCAACAGTTACTGCCCTGTCGAACGTGTTACCCTGGTCGTTCAGGACGGCACTGAGGTCCAGAATCGGATTGTCTTCATCAGCCACATATATGGTACCACTGTCGCCAGTGAAGTCATTATTCTCGATGGTGAACGAGGCCGGGGTTCCACCATTCTGGAGGATACCCACGGTGCTGGCCTCAATTTCATTTCCGCTAATGACGTAGTCCACGGTCTCCAACGCATCCGCCGAGTCGCCGATGCCGATTGCCGTGGTTGCTCCGTTAACATCGTTGTCGACGATGTTGACAGTTGTCGAAGAGATTCCGCGTCCCTCAATGAATCCAGCGCCCTCATTGTACAGCCGGTCAACGTCGGTCAGCGTATTCTCACTCATCTCAATAGTGTTGACGGGAGACTCAGCAGCGTTGTATGCGACTGACGTCCCACTTCCGGAGTCAGTGAATTCGTTATTCTCCATCGCGAGGTTGTCAACTTCCTCAGTGTAGATACCGACACCGACACCACTCTGCTCGATATCGATAACACTGTTTTTAATCGTCGCGTTCTCAACCTTCTCCCCTCTGTCAGCCACACTGACAACCCCATCAGTCACACCACTGTCGGTGGTGGCCATCTCTACTCCATCGATGACAACTTCACCACTGAGAGTAGCACTATTGTCGGTACCTCCGATATTGACCTTGCCGGTAATCGTCGCTTCAGCACCACGCTGGTCGCTGTCAAAAGCGACCCCAGCGTTCGGGCCTTCAAGAGTCAGGCCTTCGACATCAATCACAACGTCGTCAGAGCTATTGTATGTTCCAGGCCCAACACGAACGGTACTATACTCAGTAGTCGCGTTATCGATAGCGAACTGGATCGCTTTTGTTGACTCGGTAGCAGGATCGATATCTGCGACCTGTTGATCGGTTACGGATCCATCAGTGACGTTGATCGTCCCGGATGTCGTGTTCACACCCCAGGTCGCACTCACAGTCCCTGTCGATTCGTTCAAGAGGGACACTTGAAGCGTACCAGGCGAGTCAGTTGTCGAATCCGGCGGAGCATCAGCCGCCGCAGAGCCAGCAAACGCCGCGCCGCCGATCGCTATCATGGACATGACCATGATGAACGAGAGGAACATGGCTTGCGCTTTCTCGCGCCGATTTGAGTCACCCGTCATGCTGCCACCGCCTGAGGGCTCACTGTTCCCAACCCCTGTAGACCCGCTACACGCACACTATACGGATCTGTCAACTGAGCACGCACGAAGAATGCGGCACAGTCGCAGAGCTCCTTCTCCACTTTGCTTATGTCCTGTCCACCCAGTAGCAGCCAACCGGGTTCGGGGCGTTCTACACCCCCCACGAGATTTTGTGGTCGTCCGTCGCTACGTCTTCTTCCCCGTTGTGTACGCTGGCGTATGCTATCATCGGCGCGTGATTAGTGATCGCTCAAGCGGGCAGCCCCGCCAATATGTAGGGCGTTTGAATAGAGCAATGTACTCAAAATCGAAGTTTCCGGTGTCATTTAAAACTAATGGCTAACGAGAATATTCTGTAAAAACACATATTTTGATATACAGAATTGCCTGCGTTTATTTACCAAACATGTCGATTGTATTGTCTAAGAGAACCGTTGAAATATTCGGCTGTGGGGAAAGTTTGGTGAAATAACGATCTTCAGTTTTCATATTTGATGCCAATGCGCCCCTGGCCGAAGAACCCTGATCGCGCGAGCAAATGAACGGACGAGACGGCAGACCCTGATCAGAGGGCTGTCTGGGCGGGCAGATGCAGGGCGTCGCCGTACGTCGCTTCAAGCACGTGCACCGGCGGATGTTCACCGAGCGGGACGACCAAGACGTTCGCGTTACCCAGCACAGATGGTCGGCGTCGTCCTAACACGGTAAAGCGGACCGCCGGCAGGCCAGCCGACGTAACCCACTGTGCGCCCGCCAAGTCAGCACCACTGGCCGCCTCAGAGACCGAGACTTCGGCGTCGAAATCTGCGAGCCTGACGCGGCCATTGAGCAGCTGGATCATCCCCCATCGACGAGCACGTTAGTCACGGGCCGGCGTCTAAGGATAACGGTAGGTGCCGAAACTGCCCGAGATTCTTTAGAACAGCAAGGTGTCGACTGTGTCGTGCGTTTGCGACCGAGAAGTAGAGTGAAAGGCCGGCTCAGCGTTCGCGCTGAGACGATTGCTGGGGAGTACACACCGCGGCGAAATAGAACCATGTTTGATCCGGAGCGTAGCGTGAATCACGGAACCAGCTGCTCAGAGTTCCGTAATCCGGCACCTCTCTTGGCGGGTCTCGGTCGATCAGAGACCTGCGGGCGACACCGCCTCAAGCGCCGCGTCGAAGTCGTTCGACCGAACGAGCACCTCGTCGGCGTGGTCGACCGCCGCTGAGCCGTGTTCGTCGGCGACCCGCTCTATCGCGTGCATCGCCGCCTCGCGACACACCGCCGCGATCTCTGCGCCGGAGTATCCCTCCGTCTTGTCTGCGAGTTCGTCGAGGTCGACGTCGTCCCCGAGGGGCGTCTCACGGGTGTGGACTGCGAACACCGCGCGGCGGGTCTCGCCGTCTGGCGCTGGCACCTCGATGTGGGTCTCCAGCCGGCCGGGACGCAACAGTGCGGGGTCGAGTGCGTCTCGCCGGTTCGTCGCCGCCACCACGGCGAGATTCGGGTCGTCACTCGCGCGGTCGAGTTCGGTCAACAGTTGCGAGACGACCCGCTCGCCCACGCCGGAGTCACCCCCGCCAGCTCCGTCGCGCGCCGTCGCGATCGCATCGATCTCGTCGAAAAAGATGATCACGGGTGCGGCCTGTCTGGCGCGGTCGAAGAGGTCACGCACGGCCTTCTCGGACTCGCCGACGTAGCGATCGAGCAGCTCCGGCCCGGCGACTTCGATGAAGTTCACGCCGCTCTCGCCGGCGATGGCCCGCGCGAGTAACGTCTTTCCGGTGCCTGGCGGTCCGTACAGGAGGATGCCCGTCGGCGGGTCGGCGTTCGCGGCCTCGAACAGCGGTCCGTACGAGAGCGGCCAGTTCACCGCGCGCTCCAGCTTCGATTTTGCGGCTTCGAGACCCCCGACGTCGGCGAAGTTGGTCGTCGGCTGTTCGGCGACGTACTCGCGCATCGCGCTCGGCTCGACCGCGGCGCGGGCGGCCTCGAAGTCACCTGCTCGAACGGTTACCGACGCCGGCGACTCGTCGTCGTCGGTGCGGGCCCGCCGCAGCGCAGTCATCGCCGCCTCCTGGGCGAGCGACTCGATGTCGGCGCCGACGAACCCGTGCGTCCGTGCCGCCAGGCGGTCGAGGTCGACGTCGTCGCCGAGGGGCATCCGCCGGGTGTGCACGTCGAGGATCTGTCGCCGGCCTGCCTCACCGGGGACCCCGATCTCGACCTCGCGGTCGAACCGGCCGCCGCGTCGCAGTGCGGGATCGAGCGCGTCGACGCGGTTTGTCGCACCGATCACGAGGACGTCGCCGCGCGCGTCGAGCCCGTCCATGAGCGAGAGGAGTTGGCCGACGACGCGGGTCTCTACGTCGCCGCCGTCGTCGCGCTCGGAGGCGATCGAGTCGATTTCGTCGAAGAAGACGATAGCGGGTGCGGCCGCCTCGGCCCGCTCGAAGACCTCTCGGAGCCGTTCTTCGCTCTCGCCTTTGTACTTCGACATGATCGCCGGGCCGTCGATGGTGAAGAACTCCGCGTCGACCTCGTTGGCGACCGCCCGGGCGATGAGCGTCTTCCCCGTTCCCGGTGGCCCGTAGAGGAGGACCCCCTTCGGCGGGTCGATCCCGAGTCGGGTGAACACCTCAGGCTCCGAGAGCGGGAGCTCGATCGTCTCACGTACCAGCTCTAACTCCTCGTCGAGTCCACCGATATCTTCGTAGGTCGTTCCGGCGGTGTGTTCGGCCGGCGGCGCGGGCTCGTCGCGCGGGCTGGTCGCGTCGCCGGTGGTGGTGTCACTGGCAGTCGTGTCGCTGGCGGTCGTGGTGTCGATCGATGTCCTACCGGCGGTTGGTTCGTCGGCGCTCGCGTCGCTCGACTCGCCTGCTGTGTCGTGCAGGGCGCCCTCAGCGAGCGAGACGGTGGTGTCGTCGGTGACCCGCACGGTGCCGGCCGGCTCGGTCTGCCCGACGACGAACCGGAGGCCGCCAAGTCGTTCGACGTGGACGGCTTCACCGTGGGTAACCGGTCGGTCACGGAGGTCACGGGCGAGGGCCCGCTCGACGACGTCTCGGCTCACGTCGGCTGCGGCGAGTGACGACGGTGCTTCGATCACGACCCGGTCGGCGTCCGCGACGTCGACTGGTGCGACGGTCACGGCGTCACCGATCTTGACGCCGGCATTGGCCCTGGTGTCGGCGTCGATAAGTACGACGTCACCGGCCGCCTCCGGACCGGCCGGCCACACCTTCGCGACGGCCGACCGGTCGCCGTCGATCCGCACCGTGTCGCCGCTGAGCAGGCCGAGCTGCTTGCGTGCCGCTTCGGGGAGTCTGGCGATCCCTCGGCCGGCGTCGCGCTTCTCGGCGGCACGGACAGTGAGGGTCACGCGGGCGGTCGCAGGCATACCTCTCGGTCCGGTCGCTCGCGCCTTACCCTTGTCGACGGCCGCGCCCGGCCGTCGAACGGCTCGCGATGCAGCGTCGACCGCAATCGCCTTACCCGGTCCACCCGGCTGTGCGGACATGCACCCGACAGGGGAGATCCGAGGCGAGTCGGTCCACGTCGGTGGCGACGCCCGCCAGCGCTTTCACGACTCGCGCGGCTACGGCCGCCCGCTCGACGGGAACGCGATCGCGCTCTCGCGGGTCGAGACGGCTCACCTGTTGTTTCGCGGCGACCTCGCGGGCGTCACCCTCGGTGACGGGGATAGGGCGGCCGACCCCGTCGGCTTCCGGCGCTTCGTCGCCGACAGCGCCGCGGCCGTCGACGGCTTCTTTACGCGGTACCTCGTCTACGCTGACCTCCGCGACCGGGGGTTCTACCTCTCGCCCGCCCGTGATCCGTGGCCTGGTGGACGTGCCGACGTTCCGGACGCGGTCGACTTCGTCGCCTACGAGCGGGGGTCGACGCCACGAGAGGGCGCCGTCGAACATCCGGTTCGTGTCGTCGGCGAGCGCGAGTCGATCCCGGTTGACGGACTGTCTGGACAGACGCTCGCCGTCGTCGACGAGGAGAGCGACATCACCTACTTCGCGGCCGACGAGGCCGACGTAACGGGAGCGACGCGGTACGACCCACCGTCGACGTTGACCGGCGAGGTGGTCGGTGACCGGGTCGTCCTCTGGGACGCCCCCGACGCGCTGTACGAACGCGGCTTCTACGGCCAGCGACTCACCGGTCGGGCGGCTGCCGTCGAGGGGGTGGTGCAGCTCTCGCTGCTCGAGGCCGCCTCGCTCGCCGCCGACGGTGTGCTGCAGCTCACGGATTCGGCGAGTGATGTGGACGAGGTGGACGGCGTGGACGCGGCTGTGACGGATGCGTCGCGCGCTGCCGACCCCGCGGCCGCCGTGGCGACGATCCTCGGCCGCGGTCGGTCGGTCGAGGGTGACCGATTCGACCGTCGGCTCGCCGTCTATCGTGCCCTCCGTGCGCGCCAGACCGTCCCGAAGACCGGGTTCAAGTTCGGTGCCGACTTTCGGACGTACCGCGACGTCGACACCGTCGACGACCTCCCCCACTCGGCGCACCTCGTGCGCGTCGTGCAGCCGGGTCATCGGTTCGCGCCCCGCGAGCTTTCGCTCGACGTCCGGTTGGCGGGCGGGGTTCGCAAGGAGTTGGTGTTCGCGGTCGTCGACGAGGCGGGTGCGCGACAGCGCAGTGGGAGCACGACGGACGATTCGATCCGGTGGCTCTCGGTCGGACGACTGACGCCGTAGGAATCGGTCTTGATCGCCACCCCAAACGAACGGTTTTTGCCTCGACCGCCGGGATAGGGCGTATGGACGGAGACATCCCCCGCACGGACGGCGGGACCGGGCGCGCCGACGGGTCGACCGAGGACGTCGCGCTCGACCCGTGGGGGTCGGCGTCGGTCGGCGACTACGCCGACCTCTTCGCTGAGTTCGGCATCGAAGCCTTCGACGACGTCGTCGACGACGTGCCGGCCCCACACTACCTCATGCGTCGGGGCGTCATCTTCGGTCACCGTGAGTACGACGCGGTCGCCGAGGCGATGGCGAACGACGATCCGTTCGCGGCGCTCTCCGGATTCATGCCCACGGGTGACCCGCACATCGGTCACAAGCTCGTCTTCGACGAGCTGATCTGGCACCAACAGCAGGGTGGCGACGTCTTCGGGCTGATCGCCGACCTCGAGGCGCACGCCGCACGCGGGATGTCGTGGGACGAGATCGACGAGCACGCCCGGAGCTACCTGCTCTCGCTGCTCGCGCTCGGATTCGACCCCGAGGCGGGCGAACTCTACCGACAGTCGGACAACCGTGCAGTCCAGGACCTCGGTTTCGAACTCGGCGCGAAGGCCAACTTCTCCGAGTTCGAGGCGATCTACGGCTTCGACGGCGAGACGAACGTCTCGCACATGCAGAGCGTGGTCACCCAGACTGCAGACATCCTCTACCCACAGCTCGTCGACGAGCCAAAGCCGACGGTGATCCCCGTAGGGCCCGACCAGGATCCCCACGTCCGACTCACGCGGGACCTCGCGACCCGCGTCCGTTACTTCAAGGTGACCGAGGCGTTCGCGAGCTTCGAGCTCGACGACGACGAGCGGCGACTCGTGCGGACGGCGTACGACGCGCTCACAGCAGCAGGCAGCGGGGGAGACGACGGGTCCGACGACGTTCGCTCGGCCGAGGCCGCCGAGTGGCTCGTCGACTACGAGCCGCCGGCGGGCGAGGCGGGCGACGCGCTGCGGGCGGCCACACCGAGCGCGGTAGAGACGCTTCGCGCCGGGGGCAAAGAGCCGCTTCGGCCGCGGGTGCGGTTCTTCGACCGCAACGCGACCGAGGCGGCGTTCGAGGCGCTCATCGAGGCGGTCGACGGCGAGAAACGCGTCTTCGAGGGTCACGTCGACGCCTTCGAGCTGTCGCGCGCTGAGGCCGAGTCGTTGGCGCGCGAGATCGAACTCGCCCATGACGGCTTCGGGTTCCGCCAGCCGTCGTCGATCTACCACCGATTCATGACTGGACTCACCGGTGGGAAGATGTCGTCGTCGATCCCGGCGAGTCACATCTCGCTGCTTGACGACCCCGAAGACGGCTACGACAAGGTGAAGTCGGCGACGACCGGCGGCCGAGAGACGGCGGCAAAACAGCGTGAACTCGGCGGCGAGGCCGACGAGTGTCCCGTCTACGAGCTGTACGCGTACCTGCTCGCGAACGACGACGACGGGCTCGCGGCCGAGGTGTACACGGAGTGTGTGAACGGCGAGCGCCTCTGTGGCGGGTGTAAAGAGCAGGCGGCGACGATGATGCGGGAGTTCCTCGCCGAGCACCAAGAGAAGCGTGCGGAGGCCGAGGCCGTGCTCGCGGACCTCGATATCGACCTCGACTCGGACCGGCGTGGAACCGGCGGCGAGCACTGAGCGTCGAGGATGGTAGAGGCTGGTCAGTCCTACACGTGTGTGACAGTGGCTGGGTGAACCTGGTGACTCGTGACACCCGGGCCCTCCTTTCAGCCACGCCCTCCCCAGCCGACTCCGTGCGTGTGTTGTGGTAGTATGATCGAGACGACTGTGCGACCGCCAGACACCACTTAGCCACACCCTCCCCAGCCGATTCTATACGTGTGTTGCGGTAGTATGATCGAGACGACCTGTGACACACGGGCGCCACTTACCGCCACGCCCTCCCCAGCCGATTCACGAGTCGCCGCCGGCGACTCGCTCATCCCTCGCACGCGCTCGCGAGCCCGCCTCCGGCGTGCTCGCAAGGCGCGCGCCACCGCCAGCGTACGGTGGACTGGACTCGGTGCTTTCGGGTGAGGAGCGTTGTCGACTCGCGGTCGTGTCGGCGACGCCACCGCGGCGAGCCAACACTTTATGATGGAAGCGGTTCCCACAAGCGATATGGCCGAGGAGGAGGCGATCCACGTCGCCGACGTCAGCGAAGGGATGGGTGGCGACGCGACAGCCGAGCCGGGATCACCGGTCGAACTCCCGGTTGTCGACGTGCTTACCGGGCGATCGTTCATCACGGGTAAGTCCGGCTCGGGCAAGAGTAACACCGCGTCAGTCGTTATCGAGAATCTCCTGTCAAATGGCCTGCCTGTCATGATCGTCGATACCGACGGAGAGTATTACGGCCTCAAGGAGGCGTATGAAATCCTCCACGCCGGCGCAGACGACGAATGCGACATCGTCGTCTCGCCGGAGCACGCAGAAAAGCTGGCGACGCTGGCGTTAGAACAAAACGTGCCGATCATCCTCGACGTCTCCGGGTACCTCGAGGAGTCGGTTGCCAACGAGCTACTGTTGGAGGTCACTA
Organism: Halorubrum orientale; assembly: GCF_059623105.1. Lineage (NCBI taxonomy): Archaea > Methanobacteriati > Methanobacteriota > Halobacteria > Halobacteriales > Haloferacaceae > Halorubrum > Halorubrum orientale. The sequence continues at coordinate 51,910 of NZ_JBSPSR010000002.1, forward strand.
AACACCTCTTCGCCAAGGAAAAGCGGCTCAAGAAGCCGTTCTTGCTCGTTGTCGAAGAGTGTCACGAGTACATCCCTGAAGGAGGCGGGATGGACGAGACGGGCAAGATGCTGATCAAGGTGGGCAAACGCGGACGGAAACACGGACTCGGCATCGTCGGGATCAGCCAGCGCCCCGCAGACGTCAAAAAGGACTTCATCACCCAGTGTGACTGGCTCTGCTGGCACCGGCTCACCTGGGACAACGACACGAAGGTCGTCGGCCGGATCCTCGGCTCCAAGTACGCGAGCGCGGTCGAGGACCTCCGTGACGGCGAGGCATTCTTGATGACCGACTGGGACGAGTCCATTCGGCGGATCCAGTTCCACCGCAAACAGACGTTCGACGCGGGAGCGACACCCGGACTCGACGACTTCGAGCGGCCAGAACTCAAGTCGGTTTCAGACGACCTCGTCGGTGACCTCCAGTCGATCTCAGAGGAGAACGCCCGGCGGGAGTCAGAACTCGCGGATCTTCGCCAAGAGCTCGAGAAACGAGACCAACAAATTCGTCAGCTTGAGCGCGAACTCGAGGACGCCCGCGACCTCAGTACTATGGCCGACCAGTTCGCACAGGCGCTGCTCGGGAAAGCCGGAGCGTCGTACCGCGGCGGCCCCGGTGGCTCCGTCGCCTCACAGAAGCGCGCCGCACAGGCCGACCTCGAGGCGTACGAGTCCGCCGACGGCGACGCGGGCGCGAGTGCGGGGACAGAGGCGCTTGAGGCGGCAGAGCAAGAGGCGACCGCGGCCGAGAGTAACGACAGGCGCAACGTAGACCATAATACACGCGATGTTGACGAAGATAGACGCGACGTCGACGGTGATGAACGCGACGTCGACGGTGATGAACGCGACGCCGAAGCAGACGCGAGTGAGAATCCAGTCGAGCCGGTGACGCGGGACGATGTCGTCGCCGAGGCCCTCCGATTCGACGACGCGGTCGAACTCGGTACCAGAGAGGCTGTGATCGAGGAGCTCAAAGGGCGGGTCGCGTCGCTCCCACCACTCTCACGCGACATGCTTCGCCACTACCGCCGTAAGGGTACGAGCGAGCCGGTGGCAGCCCACATCGATGCCGGTGGTGACGGCGACCGCGGACACGCCTACAGCCGTCAGCGGCCCATTCGCACGGCAGGCCTCATCAGACACACGGGCGAGGGGCGCTACGCATACGCTGTCCCCGATCTCGTCCGCGAGGCGTACGCCGACCGCCTCGATGAGCCGGCCGTCGAGGAGATGGTCCAGGCGGTCGAGACCGCGTTCGTCTCTCCCGACGAGCGGTCGACGCTGGGCAACGGGCTGACGACGTCAAGCAGGGAGCGGACGGCGGACGAGCTGTCGGCGACGACGGACGAGTCGGCTGTAATTGAAGACGAATCGCACGCGGTGGCAGACCGGTCTCTGGAAACGGGAGATACTGCGGACGCGGGGGACGCCTCGTCCCGGTCGTCTGACTCCGGCGGCCTGAGTGAAGCGGCTCGTCGGCTCGCAACAAAACGGGAGCGGTCCGAGGACAGCTCCGAGTGATCCGGTGACTGCGCGTGAACGACTGACAGCACCACCCAGATCGGATGGCGGCGGTGTGTGCGTGACGTGCGTCTCGACCGCTGGCGGACACCCTACTTCGTGTGCTCGCGCGCCGGCTCTGTGGTCGCGTCGTCGGGAGGCGTCTCAGCGCGTGCCTCGTTGCGGGCTCTTTCGGCCGCGAGTTCGCGGTCGATGTCGTCTTCGACGTACGCCATCGACTCGACGGTGACGACATTGCCGCCGCCGGGATCGACGACGATCACCTCCTCCCCTTCGGGGATCGTACCATCGATCGACCGCGCCGAGTAGTGCGGGTTGAAGCCCCCGCCCTCAAGTTTTACCTGGCCGCCCTGCGGGGTAACGGGTTCGACGACTGTCCCGGTCGTACCGGTGAGGCTCTCGCGGTCACTCGTCTGTTGTTGACCCTTCCCCCCGTATACGTCGAACTCGTGGTAGCCGTAGAACGCCACGGCGCCGAAGATGAGCGTGAGCGCTGCCATCAAAAGCGTGAGTACGCCCCCGGCGACTCCGAGTGTTGCAAAGAGCAGCCCACCGAGTCCGGCTCCGATCAGCGCGATCCCAACGACGATGAAGTTCGCTCCCGGCGCGATCGCCTCGGCCATCGCCAACAGCAGTCCGGCCGTCAACAACAGCAGTGGTAGCGTGTCCGGCCCGACGAGCGCTCCCTGTGCGAGCACGTCCATACGTGGTCTACGGCTGCGAGGTGGATAAGTGGTCGTTCGCGCGATGGCTCGCCGTGTTCAAATCCCAAGCGCTAACACGCCCACAGTGAGCACGACACCGAGAAGCACGAAGAGCGCATTCTCAGGGTTGATCGATTCCGGCTCGATCGGTGTCGACACGGGGGTCGCGGTGTCTTCGGTGACGCCGTCGGGACCGACCTCGTCGAGACTGAATCGCCATTTCCGGCCGTCGTCGTCGGTTCGGCTCTCGTTCGCCCGATGCCGGGCGTCGTCGCGGCTCATTGAGCCTAGTACGACGGGGGTGAGTAAATGATTGGTGGACCGTGACTATCGCTGTCGGCCGGGAGTGACGATATCCCCCTCGTAGACGACGCCGCGTTCGCCATCGACCGTGAGGATCTCCCCGTCGGCGATCGAGTCTGGTACCGAGGCATTCGACACCATCGGCACGGCAAGCTCTCGGGCGACGACGGCCGGGTAGCCGGTCATTCCCGGCCTGGCGTCGACAATCCCGGCGATGCGGTCGAGGTCACCGGAGAACTCGCCTGTGAACGCCGCGGACAACGCGACAATCGACCCGTTGGGAACCCCCGAGAGGTCGCCGTCGTCGGTCCGATAGACCGGGGCGGCGACGCGTCCCGCGACAGCGGCTTTGCCCGTGGTAACCGTCTCGGCGGCGACATGCACCTTGAGCGTGTTAGTCGCGTTCGTTCCCTCGAGTTCGGTCAACATCCCAGAGAGGACGACGAGTGTGTCACCGGAGTCAGCCGCGCCGGTCTCGAGTGCTGCGTCGACTGCGTTGTCGAGGACGGCCTCGATGTCGCCTGCGTACGCCGTCTTCACGGGTTGGACTCCCCACGAGAGTGCGAGCTGTCTCCGCACGCGATCGTTCGGTGTGGTCGCGACGACTGGGACGCCCGGACGGAACATCGCCGTCTTCCGGGCTGTGTACCCCGACTCTGAAACCGCGACGACGGTCGAGGCGCCGAGGTCGCGCGCCAGGTAGCGCGCAGAGCGTGCGAGCGCTTCGGTCCGTGAGTCATCCGCGGCAGCTGGAACCCGCTGTTCGCGTGTCTCGGCGTACTCTGCGCTGTTTTCGACCTCTCTGACAACTCGGTCCATCGTCTCGACGACTGCCGCTGGGTGGTCGCCTATCGCCGTCTCACCCGAGAGCATCACCGCATCGGTCCCGTCGAGGACCGCGTTGGCGACGTCTGAGGCCTCCGCGCGGGTGGGCCGCGGTGAGTGGACCATCGAGTCGAGCATTTCCGTCGCCGTGATGACTGGGACGCCCGCCTCGACGCAGGTTCGAATGATGCGTTTTTGAATGATCGGGACATTCTCGAGCGGGCACTCGACGCCGAGGTCGCCGCGGGCGACCATCACGCCGTCTGCGGCATCGACGATTCCGGTGAGGTTCTCGACTGCGCCGGCGCGTTCTATCTTCGCTATCACCGGGATGTTGTCGCCACCGTACTCCTCGAGAGTGTCAGCAATTCGGTATACGTCTTCGCCGTCGCGAACGAACGAGGCCGCGACGAAGTCGGCGTTTGCGCGCGCAGCGAGCCGTAGTTCGGCCTCGTCCTCTTCGGTGATGAGGTCGACGTCGATGTCGACGCCGGGGAGATTGACGCCTTTTCTAGAGCCGAGTTCGCCGCCCGAGACGACCGTCGCGACGACCGACGCCCCATCGACTGACTCGACACGACACTCGATCCGTCCGTCGTCGAGCAGTACCGTATCGCCGGGGTCGGCATCGGCAATCGAGTGAGAGAGTCCGACGCGTTCCGGGGTCGCGTCGTCGCCCGCCGCAAGCGTCACCGTCGATCCGTCAGCGAGGACGATCGAGTCGTCTATCTCGGCAGTGCGTACCTCCGGGCCCTTGAGGTCGACCATGACCGCGAGCGGATCCTCGATGGCGTCGTCGACCTCGCGGACGCGTTCGATGACGGCTTCGCGGTGGGCTGTCGTCCCGTGGCTTGCGTTGAGTCGGGCCACGGACATTCCAGCCTCGGCGAGATCCTCGATACCTGCGCTGTCGTCCGACGCCGGACCCAGCGTACAGACGATCTTGGCGTTTCGCATACCGACAGTTCAGCGGAGCGGTGGAAAAAGCTACACGGTCCGCCTCGGGAACGACCGATCGAGAGAAGCTGAAGTAAGGGTCCTCTACATATTGATTTCGGCATATACGCCGAAGTCGATCGTGGACGATACAGACAGATCGGTTTGGGAGGCTCGTTAGCACGCGTCCGTTGGTGCAAGTCATGTCAACATAATCTACATATATGTGGGTGCACTACTCTACATTGTTGACAGATGGATGGCCCTCAACCCGCCCGGTCACACGACGCGCTGGTGTTTTCGGTACTCGACAGCGAGATTCGGCTGGCGATTCTCGACGCGCTCTACGACCGGACGGTAGAGCCAGGGCCCTTCTCTGGAGAGACAAGCTACTCGTCGATCAAGGAGGCGGTCGGGATCGACGACAGTGGGCAGTTCAATTACCATCTTGAGCGGCTCACCGACGAGTTCGTGCTCAAGTTCGGTGATGCCTACCGGCTTACCGAGCGCGGCCGCGAGATTGTTCGACTCCGACGGACGGGAACGCTCACAGAGAACCCGCGAGTCGCTCCCGAGCAGGTCGACTCGTCGTGTTATCTCTGTGGAGCACCGATCGAGGTCTTCTATGCGAACGGATTCATGGTGACCCGCTGTCCCAGTTGTGCGGGCGCCGTCGACACCGAAATATTCCCGACTGGGACGATCTCTGCGCTTCCATACCCGCCTTCGGGCGTTGACGGGGTCGACATCGAGACCGCGTTCGAACGCGTCCATCGGCGGTTCATGTGCGTGTACCGGGCAATGGCGCGCGGCTTCTGTCCAACCTGTGGCCACGATGTGCGCGTAATATTTCCGCGCCACGAGGGTGTTTCTGACGACGAGGTGGATTTGTTACAACACGTGACACACGATGGGCTCGTGATGCTCTCATGTACTTACTGCGGCCAACATCGGGTGACACACCCGCTCAGTGCGACCGACGACCGCGACCCGATGGCTCACTACTTTATCGACCGCACGGTCGATCCAGGATGGGACCGGCTGGCGACGGCGCTGAGTTGGGACGTCGACCGCCGGGAGGACGCGATGGTCTTCGAGACGGACGACGCGGCTCGGTTCGTGGTCGACGAACAGCTTGACGTCAGCCGCGAGGCGTGATTGGCGATACGGTGTGATCGTCACCGCGACGTGTGGCGCGCCCCGACTCGTAGCCTTTTTACCCGCGCTGGCGGTACGTGAGGCCACTATGGCTGAGGACAAGGCTCGAAGCACCGGCAGTGCGGGCCGATTCGGCGCCCGCTACGGCCGCGTCGCCAGAAAGCGGGTCAAAGACATCGAAGCGGAGATGCGGGACGCGACCGTCGACGGCGACGACGTCACGCGCGTCGGCACGGGTATCTGGGTGAACGAGGAGACCGGCGAGACGTTCACCGGCGGGGCGTACCGTCCAGAGACCCCCGGTGGACGGACCGTCCGTCGCTCCATCCGCGCTGCACTCGCTGACGACGAATGAGTTACCGTTGTTCCCGCTGTAAACGCGACGTCACTCTCGATGAGTACGGCGGCGTCCGCTGCCCGTACTGTGGCCACCGCGTGCTGTTGAAAGAGCGCGGCGGCGGCATCAAGGAAGTCAACGTCGAGTGAGGCGCTCGGTGCCGCGATGAGCCGCGGAGCCGACGCGGATCTATTCACACACGAAACGACGCTTACCGCCGACTACGTCACGGAGCCCCGCGCATGTCTCGTGGCGGCTGCGCTTTCGCCGGAGGTCGGCGAGCTTGAGGAGGCTCGCGCTCAAGCGACGGTCTCTCGGACGGACGCCACCGTGCAGATTCGCGTTCAAGCTGCGGACCTCGCTGCACTCCGTGCGGGCGTCACCAGCTGGTCGCGGCTGCTTGCGGTTGCCGAGCGCATTGCTCGACCCTCGGCGTGAGCGTGGTCACCGTGTGGGTGAGTTACTATGTGGAAGAGTCATCGGGTGACTCAACGCGACCGGCGTCGGCCACGGTTTGTTGCCACAAAGCACCGGTTCACGGCCTGTGTCACGTACACACGTCGATCACGCACGCCGACGAAGAAGTCGGGGGTTTTTCCCTCCGGGCGGCTTCAATCCGTTCATGCAAGGGAACATGCCGCCCGAGGCACAGGAGAAGATCGAGGAACTGCAGGAACTTCAGGAGACTGCCCAGCAGGTCGCCCAGCAGAAGGAGCAGGCGAAGACGGCGCTCACCGAGTCGGAGACGGCTCTCAACGCGCTTGGTGACGTCGACGAGGACGCCGAGATGTATCGCGAGATCGGCGAAGTGCTCGTCGAGACCGAGTACGCGTCTGCACACGAGGACCTCGAGAACAAAGTCGACTCGCTCGAGATCCGCGTCGAGCAGCTCGAAAAGCAAGAAGAGCGCGTCCAAGACCAGTTCGAGAGCCTCCAGAGCGAGCTCCAACAGATGCTCCAAGGTGGCGCGGGCGGCAGTCCGATGGGGCCCGGCGGTCCAGGCGCCGGCGGCGCGTGAGCCGATGACCGAGGAGTCGACCGGCGAGGAACTAACCGGAGATCCGACCGACGAGGAGGTCGTTCAGACCGCAGCGACGGCCGCTGAGCGTGTCGTTTTCGACCACTACGATCAGTCGGCAGTCCGTGACCTCGACGTGACGGTGACGTTCGAGGCTGGTGTTCTCGATGTCGACGTCTACGTGAACGCCCCGGATGATCCGGATCCCGAGGCCGTGGCGACGGCTGCGACCGAAGCGGCTGGCGAGGCTGTCGACGAGCTGTTCGAGGCGTAGTACGCCGTTGGTGTGGCCGACGTCGGTAGTTGCTCCGTGAGTCGGTCGTTCTGTCGATTTGGGTGTACGCTTGAGGATACGAGGACGTTTCGAGTCACGGCCCCCAATACGTGTGTGATGGTGGCTGTGTGAGCAAGGGGGTCGCGCGACACCTGGACACCACTTGCCGCCACACCCTCCCCAGCCGATTCGATACGTGTGTGGTAGTAGTTCTGTGACGAATACGACCGCATGACCACCGGACACCACTTGCCGCCACACCCTCCCCAGCCGATTCGCGTCGGTGCCTTCGGCACCTCGCTCATCCCTCGCACGCGCTCGCGAGCCCACCTCTGGCGCGCTCACGAGGCGCGCGCCACCGCAGATGGGTCGGGACGTGTGACGGTGGTTGCTGGCGCTGTTCTGTTTGCTCACGCGAGGAAGAACAACAGCACACTCACCGCCATCGCGAATAGGGTGACTGCGGCCGCCAGCGCCGCCCCCAGTGAGAGTGCTGCGTTGGCCTGCGTTGCCAGCGTTTCGGTGCGGTCGTTCCCGAAGACGGTCACGGTAGCGCGTTCGGTGCCGCCGCCGACGGCGACGGGCTCGAGGTCGTCACGAGCGTCAGCGGCGATCGAGCGGACGATCCGCGCCAGTTCGGCCTCGTCGACCCGCTCTCCAACCCGGTTGTCTGCCCGAGTCCGGTTGACGACGTGATTGTCGGTCGTCATTACTTCGACGTGGTCGATACCGGTGACGTCGCGAACGGCCTTGAGGAGGTCAGCACGCAGTCCGGGGATCATGTTGTTGCCGTCGATGAGCACGTATGCGGCCTCAACACCGGCGACCCGGGTGACGGCGACCCGGACGCCAAGCGGCCCAATCCCATCGTCTGGCGTCCACGGGGTTGGCGCCCACGCGACGCCCAACTCGAGTGCTCCCTCTGGGGCGTTTGCGACCGCGGCACCCGCCGTGGCGGCCGCCTCGTACAGATCGTACGACCGCTCCGATCCTGGGGTGACGTGTCCGAGGTCGCTACCCGACAGCCCCGTGTGGGAGTTGTGGCCGTCGACGAGCAGGACGTCGTCGACGCCGCCGGTCCGGAATTCGGCGATCGCCGACTGACCCACCGCGAAGTCCACGTCGTCGGCAGAGCCCGGCGCGAACGTTGAGACGGCAAGGGCACCGTCGCCAAACCCTTGTGAGAGCACCGTCGACTCCCCGGCTGCGACCGTCTGTGGAGTTGTCCCAGTGTGTCGGTACGTCGCGCTGTCGAGCACGCGGTCGGCCGCGCGAATGACGCCGTCGACTTCGGTCTCGGAGACGAGGTTGAAGTCGTGGCCGGCAGTCGCATGCGGCGGGAACCCGAGCCCCTCCGAGGAGACCGCGACGCGCCGCGGGAGGTCACCGCCACCGATCTCACCGAGCGGACCCGGATGAATCATCGGGAGGACGAACCGGGCCTTCTCTTCCCCGAGGCGATCGGGCGCGATGACGTCGTCGTCCGCCTCGACGTCCGTCTCGCTTCCGCCATCGGTCGACGGCTGTCCATCGATGGTGCGAAACGAGAGTACCGACACGGGTACCACGGCGTCTTGGCCCAGTCGTTCGAAGAAGCGCTCGAGGTCACGGGATTCCTCGGCGGCATAGCCGATAAACCCGTGAATAAAATCGAGCACCGAGACGTCGAGGCTACGCCGCCAGGGTCGGTCGATCCCCACGAGAAAGCCCCAGACGGCGACGGCGTACAGCAGACACAGCGCCCCGAGAAGCAGGAAGTGGTCGATCGTCACCGCGTCGAACACCGGCGGGCTCTGGTCGGGTCGTGAGAGTCGTAAGACGTACGCCTGGTACGGCGAGTCGCCGTCGAGCAGGAGGCGCGCGGTGCCGCCGTAAACGAAAAGCAGGGCCGCAGCCGCGGCCGTCTGCACTGCGGCGGGAACGCTTGCGAGCGGTAGGGGAAGCCGTGACACCGCGAGCACGGCGAGCAGCCGAACCGCGAAGATAGACGCGAGCGCGACGACCAAGACGTCGAAGACGAACCGCTGTGAGAGCCCGAAGACAGCCGCGAGGACCCCGGCGACGACGAGGACGAGGACGACCAGTAGCTCACAACATAGCGCCAGCAACGCCGACCGGTCGTGCGTCAGGCTCCCTCCGAGCCAGCGGTCGAGGGGGGTCGTCGCGAGCGCGGCGACGACGGTCGGTGCTGCAAGGAACACGATCCCCTGCCAGGCGTCCTGGCCGATGAGTAACACTGGATAGGTCGATCCGATGGTGCTCGTCGAGTCGAAGACAGCAATACCGGTCAAGCCGCCGAGGAGCACGGCGAACGCGAGGGTCCGGGGCCACCGCGGCGCACGGAAGATAAACCTGGAGAGCCCGGCGAGCCGTCCCTGTGTGGCGGTCACTGCGTGTCACTCGACGCCCGCGCATAAAAGACTCTCCGGCTTCTCCTATCGAGTGTCAGGCCGGGGCACAGATCGCGAGGAAGTTCTCGAACACCGCTTCGCCCTCCTCAGTGTGGGCGACCTCCGGATGCCACTGAACCCCGTAGAGTCCGGCATCGACGTTCGACATCGCCTCGATCGTACAGACGTCGGAAGTCGCGGTGTGGGTAAATCCGGACGGAAGCTCGGTCACCTCGTCGGCGTGTGACGCCCAGACGCGGGTCTCGGGGGCGAGCGAGCCGACGAGTGGATCGGTCTCGTCGACGATCGAGACGTCGACGTCGGCGTACCCTCCATAGTCGCCCGATCCGACGGCTCCATCGAGTTCATCAGCGATGAGTTGCATTCCGAGACAAATGCCCAATACCGGGACGCCCACGTCGGAACCGATGTACTCGCGTGCCCGCCCGACGCGGTCCATGTCTGGGCCGCCAGAGAGAACGATACCGTCCGCCTCAACTTCGTCCGGCGGCGTGTCAGCGTCGACAAGTTCGGTGTCGACACCGAGGTCTCTGAGTGCCCGCCGCTCGAGGTGCGTAAACTGGCCGTGGAGGTCAAGGACGACGATCCGAGTCATACCTCCGTTCTGGATGGACAGCACAAAAACGACTCGAACCATCACAGCAACGTGGCGGTCCACACGTGTTTAACGCCCGAATGATCCACGAGTACGGATCGTGATCCCTGGCAACCGCGTCTCGAACGGGCGCTACATCTCGAGTGGGTCTTGCTTGGTGAACTCACGAAGCAGGACAGTGGCGTACGACCCGCTCGGGAGCGCGAACGTGAAGCCCGGGTCGCCGTCGTCAAGTCGCACCGTGAGGTCGGTCCTGAGCTGGATCGCTCGGCGGGTCCCACTCGAATCGAACGCTCCGGGAAGCGCGAAGTCGGCCGGCTCGATGCCTGCCTCGGTGAGCACCTCCCGTGTGATCGCACCCGGCTCGCCCTCGGCGAACGTTGTCTCGGTGCCGACGAGCGGGCCGGTAACGAACGCGCGCCCTCGCGAGCAGTGGCGCTCCATCACCGACACACGCCCGTCGGTGACCCGCTGGAGTCGATCGGGATCGGGGGCGTACAGCTCGGCCGGCGCGTCGCGGTCGGCGAAACACGCCACATCGCCGGTGACGGGGCGGTCGAAGGGAAGCCCGCGTTTGAGACGCTCGCTCAGGATGCGGTTGAAAAGCGTCGACTGCGCCGCGTTGACAAAGAGCCGCTGGAGGTTCGAGGGGACCGCCTCAAGCGCGTACCACCAGTCGTCATGGTCTGTCGGCGCTGCTGGGTCGACGTCGCGCTCGTCGAGCCGGTGAAGCATGCTCCGCTCGAATCCGAGCTTCCGTGGCATCGCGTTGAGACACGCCGCCCAGTCCCCGTCGCCAAAGATCTCCTGATTCCCGTCATCGGTACTATCGGATCGGTCGCCAAACGCCGCGTCAACGCGCTCGCGACCCGCCTGGGTATCCGCGGGCTCTGTCGGCGCGGGATCGCCGGCGTAGCGTCTGACCGCCTCCCGTGGGTCGCCACGAACGATCGCGAGGCCGACGCGACCGGTGACGGGCCGGCGACTGCCGAAGCGTTGTTGCCCGAAGTAGTTGGGCACGGCAACGGGGGCGTCAACGTTGGCGGGATCCCCGCCGGCGAACGCCCGAAGCTCGCGCACTACCGCGTCGGCTCGTGACTCGGTGTCGTCGACGGTCCCAGTGACTCGGATCTCGAAGGCATTGCCGGTGAGGTCGCCGAACGCGAGGTCGCGGCCGGCCCGACCAACCGGTTCAATATCTGTGCCGCGAATCGTCGGGAGATCCTCGGGGGCGACCCCGCGCAGGCCGAACAGCTGCGTCGTCACGGCGCGTTTGTCCTTGGTACCAGCCCAGGAGACGCGCTCGCGACTGATCTCGAGACCGTTTGAGAGTCGGCGGGCGAAGTCGTTCGTGTCCCAGTCGCGGAGCGTCGCGCGCACGACGAGGACCGGGTACCCGCCGGTATCGGCGTCAAGCGGCGCGGTATCGACAGCCTCCAGCTCGGTGACTTGGAAGTCTTCGGGTTGGGCACGGAGGTGACCCCCGATACCGGGTGACGTGCTGACGTACCAGTCGATGCCGACCGCCCGCTCGATCGGGTGTGCCTCGGAGCCGGTCGTATCGCCGGACATCAGTACAGTGAGAGGTCGCCGGTTACGCGGTCGACCGCGTCGTCGCGGGCGGGCCCAACCGCGAGCGCGGTGACGGTACCCGGCTCGAGCTGCGTTCGTCCGGCATCTCGGACGATCGCATACGGGATGCCAGCGGCATCGGCCGTGTCCGCCAACTCGAACAGCTCGCGTTCCGCGTCGACGCCGAGCACCACCTTCGTCTGTCCTTCGCCCTGCCACCGGGTCCGCGCCCGGTCGCTCGCGTCCTCGACCGCCGACAGCGACGCGTGTGCGACCTGCGCGGCGAGCTTGCCCGCACCCATCCCGAGGTCTCGCCGGGCAACGATGGTCTGTTTCACACCGGCACGAGCCCCGCCGCGGGTATAGCTCTGTTCTCTCTTTGCGCGGACTCCCAACCGATAGCGTCGCAACCGCAGGTGACTGGGCGTCCACCGCAGGCGACGGAGGTTTGTCCCCGTGCCGGCTAGTGATGTACGACGACGATGGACGACCGACGAACACTGATCGGGGCGCTTCGGGCCGACGTCGAGACGTTTCGGGACCGTGTGTCGGCACTCGAAACCCGCGAGGCTGGCCGGCTCGAGGCAGCCTCTGTGGGCGGCGAGCCGGCCACCGATAGGTCGAGTGCTAGAGGCGAGCCGACCGATGAGAGCCCGAGTGCCCGACTCGACCGCGCACCCTCGCCGGCTGCGTTCGACGGCCCGCCCGACCTCGGGGCGTTCGAGGCGCTGACCCCACTCGAACGGAACCTCGTCTGGCGGCTCTGGGTGCTCGATTCGGTCCCCTTCGGCCTTGTGCTCACCGGACCGGCGTACCAGGATACCCCGGTACGCTACGTGAACGACGGCTTCGAACGTCTAACCGGCTACCCGCTCTCTGCGGTTCGCGGGAGGAACCTCCGGCTGCTCCAGGGGCCGGATACCGACGAGAATGCGGTTGAATCGCTTCGTGAGGCGGTCTCCATTTGGGAATCCGTCACGGTCGAGTTACGGAACTACCGCCGCGATGGGACCTCCTTCCTGAATCGGGTCTCGCTCGCCCCGATGGCAGGCTCCGACGGCGCGGTCGCCAACTGGGTTGGAGTTCAAACGGCCGTCGACTCGTCGTGAGGTGGTCGGCGCGGCGATCCGTACTCGCACTCCGGGAGTTTTTATATCAACCCGGCTCCGTCTCTGAGCATGATCCTCTCCGATACCGATATCCTCGACCGCCTCGCGGACGGGGACCTCGTGGTCGAGCCGCTCGCGGACGTCGACCAACAGGTCCAACCGGCGAGTGTGGACCTCCGACTCGGCGAGACGTTCCTGGAGTTTCAACGAACCAACATCCCCTGTATCCACCCGACGGCCGCAGACGAGGTTGGCGAATACGTGACTGAGACGACGGTCCCGGCGGGCGAGGAATTCATTCTCCACCCAGGTGACTTCGTTCTCGGGACGACGAAAGAGCGCGTGGAGGTGCCACCAGACCTCCTTGCGACCGTTCAGGGCCGGTCGTCGCTCGGTCGCTTGGCAATCGTGATCCACGCCACGGCTGGCATCGTCGACCCCGGATACGCCGGACAGATCACGCTCGAGCTGTCGAACCTTGGGACTGCTCCGGTCGCGCTCACGCCCGGAATGCGCGTCTCACAGCTCATCTTCACCGAGTTGCGGTCGCCGGCTGACCGACCGTACGGCACCGAACGGGGCTCGAAGTATCAAGGCCAGGAGGGGCCACAGGCCTCACGAATCGGCGCAGACGTGGAGTTTAGCGGGGGAGACGAATGAAGTTCATCGAAGAGGTCGTCGTCGACGCGTTCTTGCCGACCGTCCGGTCGATGCTGGCCGAGGACCTCCGCGAGCGCGGGTTCACCCAGCGTGAGGTGGCCGACGCGCTCGGCATCTCACAGTCTGCTGTCTCCAAGTACGCTCATGGGGAGGTCGCCCGAACCGAGCGCGTCGTTGAGGACGACCGAGTTCGTGACCTCGTCGACCGAGTTGGGGAGGGACTCGCTTCCGGCGATCTCAGCCCTGTCGGTTCGCTCGTCGAGGTCGAGGTGCTGATCCGTCGACTCGAAGACGGCGACCTCCTCGCGGAGCTTCACGAGGAGGCGATGCCAGCGCTCGCCGACGCCGACACGGCCTTCTCGGTGCACGACCCCGAGAGCGGCTTTCGAGAGCGCGAGCGCGTCCTTGCTTCGGTACGACGGGGTCTCCGCACCCTCACCAACACCTCCGGGTTCGCGGGACTCATCCCAAACGTCGGCGCGAACGTCGCCGAGTGCCTCACAGACGCACGCGACGTGGACGACGTGGCCGCCGTCCCCGGCCGACTCGTCGACGTGAAGGGACGCGCAATGGTGCCGGGTGAGCCGGAGTTCGGCGTGAGCGAACACGTCGCGACCGTGCTACTCGCTGTCAGAGATGCTGGCGTCCCGGCCCGCGGTGCGGTGAACGTCCGGTACACGCCCGAGATCGTCACCGCGCTCGCCGAGGCGGGGCCGGCAGTCGAGTTCGACGCCACGCGGCCCTCGGCCGAAGCCGTCCATGCGGCCGTCACGTCGGTCACAGCAGGCGGTGTGTCGGACGGCGAAACCGGGTCAGATCGCTTTCCTCCGGATACGCTCGTCCTGTACCAGACTGGGGCGGTCGGCGTCGAGCCGATAGCCTACGTTCTCGCGCCCACGGCGGCGGCCGCGGCGCGCGTCGTGCGCGAGCTCGCGTAAACGGTCTCATCGACGCGCCGGTTGGCTCACGGCGGTGACGCAGAAACCAGCGGGCTTTTGGCTCGTATCCACCATACAGCATACACATGAGCCACGACGACTTCCCCACGGACCACCCCGCGGTGGTGACGTGTGGGTTGCCGTATGCGAACGGCGACCTCCACATCGGGCATCTTCGCACCTACGTCGGCGGTGACGTCTACGCCCGGGCGCTGGAGCGGCTCGGCCAGCAGACTGCGTTCGTCTCTGGGTCCGACATGCACGGCACCCCGGTCGCGGTCAACGCCGAACAGGCGGGGGTCTCACCCGAGGCGTTCGCGCTCGACTGGCACGAGCAGTATGCCGAGACGTTCCCGGAGTTCAACGTCGAGTTCGACAACTACGGCCACACTCACGATGAGACGAACACCGCAGTCACCCAGGACCTCGTCCGGGCGCTCGATGCGGGCGGCCACCTGTATGAAAAAGAGATCATGGTCGCGTACGACCCGATCGACGACCAATACCTCCCCGACCGTTACGTCGAGGGGACGTGTCCGTACTGTGGTGAACACGCCCGCGGTGACGAGTGCGACGAGGGGTGTCAACGGCACCTCGAGCCGGGTGAGATCGACGACCCGGTGTCGACGATCTCCGGCAACCCGGCCGAGTACCGCGAGCGCACACACACGTTCTTTGCGGTGTCGGAGTTCGCCGACTACCTCGCCGACTTTCTCGACCGGCTCGAGGGGACCGCAAACGCGCAGAACCAGCCCCGTGAGTGGATCGAACAAGGGCTCCAAGACTGGTGTATCACCCGCGACATGGAGTGGGGGATCGACCTGCCCGGTGAGAATCCACAGGATCTCGTGCTCTACGTGTGGGTCGACGCGCCGATCGAGTACATTTCCTCGACGAAACAGTACACAGAGCGCGTCGGTGCGGATGCCTTCGATTGGGAGACGGCGTGGCTCGAGGGCGCAAGCGACAACCACCCCGACGGCGGCGAAATCGTCCACGTGATCGGCCGCGACATTATTCAACATCACACGATCTTCTGGCCGGCAATGCTGGCGGCGACCGACCACGTGGAGCCGCGGGCGGTGATGGCAAGCGGGTTCGTCACGCTCGGTGGCAAGGGCTTCTCGACCAGCCGTGACCGGGCGGTGTGGGCCGACGAGTACCTCGAAGAGGGGTTCCACCCCGACCCACTCCGGTACTACCTCGCGACGAACGGTGGGTTCCAACAAGACGTTGACTTCTCCTGGGAGAAGTTCCGTGACCGCGTGAACACCGAGCTCGTCGGCACCGTCGGCAACTTCCTCTACCGCTCGCTGTTGTTTGCCCACCGCAACTACGAGTCGGCCCCGATAGCCGAGACGACGAGCGAGACGGTCGCCGACCGGATCGACGAGGCGATAGCCGACGTCGAAGCCGCCGTCAACGACTACTCGGTTCGCGCACTCGGCGACGCCGTCACGAGTCTCGCTCGGTTCGGAAACGAGTACATCCAGCGCAACGAGCCGTGGTCGCTCGTCGACGACGACCCCGAAGCAGCCAGACAGGTCGTCCACGACTGTGTCGCCCTCGCAAAGGCGATCGCTGTGCTGTTTGAACCCATCGCGCCTGCAAAGTGTGAGCAGGTCTGGGGCCAACTTGGCGAGGACGGCTCGGTCCACGACGTCACCGTCGAGGCGGCCCGCCAGTCCCCGACAGGCGCCCTCACGGAACCCACCGAGCTCTTCGAGAAGATCGACGACGACCGCGTTGCGGCGCTCAACGAGAAGCTCGAATCTCGTGTCGCGGCCGCCAAATCGGATGACAAAACGAGCGACGAATCAACCGCCGACACCGACGAATCCATGTCCGACATCGACCCAATCACCGCCGACCGCATCAGTTTCGACGACTTCCAGACACTCGACCTCCGTGTGGGTCGGATCGAGGCTGCGGAGCCGATAGACGGCGCCGACGACCTGCTTCGACTCCGCGTCGACCTCGGCGTCGAGACCCGCACCATCGTCGCGGGGCTGAAAGGCCTTCACGCGGTCGACGATCTCCCGGACACGCGGGTCGTCGTGGTCGCGAACATGGAAAAAGCGGAGCTGTTCGGCGTTGAGTCGAACGGGATGGTGCTCGCGGCGGGCGAGGAGGCGGACCTGCTCACGACCCACGAGGACGCCTCGCCGGGCACGAAGGTGCTGTGAGCGTCCGGCACGATCCCGGGGACCCTCAGGCGTCGAGCACCTCGATCCGATTGCCATCGGGGTCGCACACGAAACAGATCGTCGTCCCGCTCTCGGTCGTGCGGGGCGGGCTCAGCGTTTCGACGGCGTCGTCGAGGTCGGCGTAGAACGCCTCAACATCGTCGACGGCGAGCCCGATGTGGACCGCTCCCGGCCGGTTCAGCGTACGCTCCGGAAGCGCCGCTCCCTGGGGGTTGTACTCGACGAGCTCGACGCGCGTCCTGTTTCCGTCGAGGTGTGCGAACGCCGCGGACGCGCCCGCAACGTCGACGGCCTCAGCGAATGCCTCGCCGTCGACAGTGAACTCGGCGGCGACCGTCAGGTCGAACGTGTCGGTATAAAAGTTGGTGGCGCGGTCGAGATCGGAGACAGTGATACCGACGTGGTGGAGACTCGGATCGGTCACAGCTGTTCGCTCGGTGGGGGCGGGCAAATCGGTGTCGGCTCACCGAGGAGCGACGGCCGGTTCCGTCGGCGTCAAATCGTTCGAATCAGCGAGCGGAAGCTGAACCCGAATCGTGCGGCCGTCGTTCTCGACGGCAATCACACCCCCTGAGAGCTCGACACACCAGTAGACGTACCACACGTCAAGCCCGTCGGCGTGGTGGAGTGGCCCGACATCTAGGTCGCCACGCAGCACCGCCCGCTCGGGGTCTGGCAGCGAGCCATCGTCGAGTTGAATCGTCACGATTCCGTCTGTTGTGGCATCGATCCGGAGTGTCGGGCTCGATGCCGCGGCGCAGGCGGTGAGTGCGACGGTGATCAGCTTCTCGATCGCCGTCCCGAGCTCTGGGAGGCTCTTCACGCGAGTCGTCGCCGGCGCGTCGACAATAACTGACGCGTCCGGGTGTGTCGTCTCGACGGCCTCAACCGTCTGCTCGAGCGTCTCGGCGAGGCCGACTTCCACCGGGTCTGGGGCGTTCTGTACCAGTCCGTTTACGATTCGTGCTGTCCCTGCGGTCTCCTCGAGCTCTGTTGCCGCGCCCGTGATCGCCTCGGCTGCAGCCGTGGCGTCCGCGCCGGTCACCTCGCCGCGCGCGATTCGCTCTGCGTTGCCGTAGATGAGCGTGAGCCGATTCCGGATGTTGTGCCGGAGGAACCGATTCGTCACACGGAGTTGTCGCTCTTGTTGTTCGAGCGCTGTGACGTCGCGACCCTCGACTATCAGGATGTCCACGTCGCCGTCATCGTTCATCACCGGCCGCACGGCGACCTCGAACAGGCGCGTTTGTGCCGCCCCACGAACGCGGACCCGATCGCGAAACGGCTCGCCGCCTCGCGCGCGTTCGACGCCGCGACGAGCCGTCGCCTGTGCATCCGCGCTCTGGTTGAACCAGGGCGTCTCCCAGAGGAGCTCGCCCACGACGGCCGACTGCGGCTCGTCGATCGACGCCCTCGCCGTCTCGTTGATCGCGGTGACGGTTCCATCCGGACGGATGAGCCCGGTGAGCAGATAGGTGTTCTCGAAGACGGCATCGAACCAACTCCGCTGCTGGGCGAGTGAGTCACGCGTACCGGTGACCTCCGCGGTTCGGTATCCAACGATGACCCCGCTCACCGCACCAATGGCAGCCAGCTGGACGACGAGGATGAGCGGCTGGAGTTCGCCTTGTGCGAGCTGTACCCCGACTATCCAGCCGGAGAACATCACCATGGTGGCGACACCGACAAGCGTCCACGTGGCGATAGCGCGCCGCTGGCTCGGGTCAAGGTCCGTCGTCGCCGCCCACCACGCCGCATAGTAAAGCGTCCCCGTGAGCGCGAACGGGACCGCGTTCTCGACGACCGCCATCCACGGCGCGATTTCGAGGACGTACCAGTCTTGAACAACATCGAAGCCGACGCCGAGGGTCAACACGCCAGCGAGCGCGGCGAGGACGGCCGAGACTCCCGTCGGAGCGCGCATGGGATCGCGTGCTTCCGTCCGCTGACAGAAAAATGTCAGCCGGCGTGCGGTCTCTGTCTCTTCGTAGCTCACCTGTTGTACGCCGACCGAAACGGCCATTCGGTTCCCCGGCGAGTCCCCGGTATGTACGTCGTCGTCAACGCCGCACAGAGTGTCGACGGGAAGCTCTCCACCCGGCGTCGCGAACAGCTCGCAATCTCCGGTACCGAGGACTTCGATCGGGTAGACCGGATCCGCGCGGCGGCCGATGCCGTGCTCGTCGGTGTCGGAACCGTCCTCGCCGACGACCCGCACCTCACGCTCGACGAAGAGGCACGTCGGGTCGAGCGGCTGCGAAACGGCCGCGCCGGCAACCCTGCTCGGGTCGTCGTCGACTCTACCGGCCGTACCCCCCTCGACGCCCGAATCCTCGACGACGCGGCGACGACGTACCTGCTCGTCTCGGATGCGGCCGCAACCGAGCGCTGCGAGGCGCTCGCTGCGGCCGGTGCGACGGTGATTGTCGCCGGTGGTGATCGGGTCAACCTCGCCGATGGCGTCGCGGCGCTCGCAGACCGCGGCGTCGATCGACTCATGATCGAAGGCGGCGGCGAGGTGATATTCTCGAGTCTCGCGGCCGGCATCGTCGACGAGCTCCAGGTGTACGTTGGGTCGTTCGTCGTTGGCGGGCGCGAGGCACCCACACTCGCCGACGGCGACGGCTTCGTCGAGTCGTTCCCGCAGCTCCGGTTGACCAACGTCGACCGGCTCGACGACGGTGTGGTTCTCTCGTACACAGTCGAAGCGGAGCGCGAACGAGACTGATACGGCATCGACGACACGTCGTGTCTCCGGCGGTACACCCACCCAATCACTGCAGATCGGCCGGTACACGGCCCATGCTACCGTCTTCCATGCGAGAGACCGAAGTGTTTATGTATCGCTGCAAGGTACTTTTGTTCACCAGAGCGCCTCTGGCGCCCGGTGGATCGCACGCTGAAATGAACGGGAGTTCTTATCCACGGTCTCCACGAACGTCAGCGAGCGTCCGCTGCGCCGGAGCAGTGATGGAGAGATAACAAATGGTAACGAAAGACGAAGTCATCGAACAGTACGACATCGAACCGATGGAAGCCGCGGACAACATCGACCTCTCTGAGGGAGACCTCGAGAACGGCTCCAAAGGACAGCTCATCAAGCGCGCCGGGCAGCTTCGAGACCGACGTAACGAGCTGAACCAGATGGCCTCCGAGCGGGCGTCGAAACGCGACGACCTCAACGCAAAGACGCGCGAGAAGGTCGACGAGGCACAGACGCACCGCGAGAAGCGCGATGAGCTCAACGAGCAGGTCCAAGAACACAAGACGAAGCGAAACGAGCTCAACGCGGACGCAAACGAACTGTTCGACGAGGTTGAAGCGCTCAAACAGGACATGGAGCTCGGCTCCGGCAAGTCCATCGACGAGCTCAAAGAGGAAATCGAAGCGCTCGAGTTCCGCCAGCAGACGGAGGTCCTCGACGCCGACGACGAACGCGAGCTCATCGAGAAAATCGACGACAAACGCGAAAAACTCGCCGAAAAACAAGAGAAAGTCGACGACACGAGCGAGCTCGACGAGCTCGTCGAGGAGGCCGAAGAGGTCCGCTCGGAGGCGTCACAGCACCACCAGAAGGTGACGGAGCTCGCGGACAAGGCCCAAGAGCACCACAACGAAATGATCGAGGCCTACCGCGAGGCCGACGATATTCGCGACGAGGCCGACGAGATGCACGAACTCTTCGTCGAGGCCCAGGAAGCGGCCGACCGCCATCACGAGGACTTTGTACGCGTCCAGAAGCGTCTCCGTGAGCTCGACAAAAAGGAGGAGGCAGAGCGCAAAGACGAGCGCGCCGAGAAACGCGAGGAAGAAAAAGAAGAAGCCGAAGAAATCTATCAGAAGTTCAAAGAGGGCGAGACCCTCGACACCGAGGATCTGATGAAGCTGCAGAAGACCGGCCTACTGTAGGCGGACGCCCGTTCGACGTTTTGCAGATCGTACGCTGTTGTGGCGAGGAACATAAACGGACGCGCACCTACTCAATGGTATGAACGACGAGACGCGTTCGAGACGCACAGACCTCCTCGCCGCGGCTGCGGTCGGTGCGACGGCAACTGTGGCGGGTGGACGGCTTCTCGCGAAGGTCACCCGCGGCCGATTCGGCGAGCCAGACGAGTACAACACGGCAAAAGTATCAGTTTCGGGACCGATAGCGCGCGACCGCGGGCGACCGTCACCGCTGTCGGGTGGCGGTGGGGTGGTGGCCGACGAGGTTGTCGAACAGATCGAAGCGGCAGACGACGACGAGGCAGTCACAGCCCTCCTCGTCGAGCTCAACACGCCCGGCGGCGAGGTGGTCCCGAGCGACGACATCCGCCGGGCGGTCGCCGGCTTCGACGGGCCGACGATCGCGTACGCGACCGACCTGTGTGCCTCTGGCGGCTACTGGATCGCGAGCGGCTGTGACGAGCTCTGGGCCCGTGACGGTAGTCTCGTCGGCTCGATAGGCGTCGTCGGATCGCGGCCGAACGCGTCTGGACTCGCCGACCGTCTCGGCATCTCGTACGAGCAGTTCACCGCCGGTGAGTACAAAGATGCCGGTGTCCCGCTGCGGGAGATCGAAGACGACGAGCGCGAGTACCTTCAGTCGCTCATCGATGGCTACTACGAGCAGTTCGTCGAGACGGTGAGCGAGGGCCGGTCGATGGATCCGGAGACGATACGGGAGACCGAAGCCCGTGTGTATCTCGGTCCGGATGCCCTCGACATCGGTCTCGTCGACGCCCTCGGCGTCGAAGACGATGTCGAAGCCCAGATCGAAGACGCGATCGGTGAGGAAGTCGCAGTGCGTGAGTTCACCCCCGAACGCGGCCTCGTCGATCGGCTCGGTATCGGGGCGGAGCGTATCGCATTTGCGGCGGGTAGCGGCGCGGCGAGCGTCTTCGCCGGTGACGGCCGTGACGTTGACGTCGAGCTCCGATAATGGCTGCCCGCCGTCGCCGAGGCGGCGTTCGACGTGGGCACGGAGAGGTTTTTATTCCAGCGCGGTGAGTGGTGTCGTGTGACGACGCTGGTCATCTGTGTCGACCGCTCGGGAACGATCGGTCGGGCGACGAACGTCCCGATGCCCGTCGCCGGGTGGGAGGCCGTGCGTTCGCTCGTGACCGATGCGGGCCTCGGTGACCCCGAGGACGCCAGCGTCAACTGCCTGTTGGAGGCGCTGCGCGTCGCCCGTGACCTCCGAGACGACCGCGAGGAGTCGGTCGTCGCGGTCGTCTCCGCAGAACATGAAGACCCGATCGGGGCCGACCGCTCGATCGCCACGCAGCTCGACGACCTTGTCGACCGCTATGCACCTGACGCGGGTATCGTCGTCGTCGACTCCGCCGAAGACGAGCGGGTCCTCCCGATCGTCGAATCTCGGGTCCCGGTCGACGGCGTCGACCGAGTCGTCGTCAGACAGGCGCGGGATCTTGAGTCGACGTACTACCTGCTGAAACAGTTCTTGGCCGACGAACAGCTCCGGTCGACCGTGCTCGTCCCCATCGGGACCGCGCTGGTGTTGCTGCCGGTGTTGTTTGCGCAGTTTTCGGCGGCAGCGGCGATCGCAGGCGTCGCCGGCCTGCTCGGTGCGGCGTTGTTGTACAAGGGGCTCGGTGTCGATCGGCTGGTCGCGGGCGTACCAGAGCGCACGCGGGAGGCACTGTATGCCGGCCAGGTGTCGGTCGTCACGTACGTGGTGGCTGTCGGGCTCACGCTCGTCGGCGGCTTCTTCGGCGTTCTCTCGGCGACGGACCTCGGCGGCGTGCCGGTTGCCGTCCAGACGATGGAGTTCACCTACGTCGCGGTCCCATGGCTCGTGGTGGCTGGTGTGACCGCGGCCGTCGGCCGGCTGCTGGACGAGGTAATACGTGATGAGGGAATACGGACGCCGTATCTCAACCTACCGTTCGTCATCGTCGCCGTTGGGCTCGTTGTCCGGGGCTTTGCCGGCTACTTCCTCGCACAGGAGTCGCCGACGGCAACGACGCTCGTCGCGAACGTCGCGGTGACACCCGCCCAGCGGCTAGCTGGATTCATCGTCGCGGGTGTCGTCGTCTCTGCTATCGGTGTCAGACTCGTACGCGACCTAGGCTCAGAGACACTCGAAGAAGTGATCGACGCCGAGGCGACAGCCGATGCCGAGACGGACGATGGTGCCAGCGGTGAGCGGACGGACGCGACCGAGTGAGGCGGCTTTTTGTCGACGTGTCCCCGTACTCGGGCATGGACGTGTACGGACTGATCGGGAACCCGGTCGGGCACTCGCTGTCGCCGCCGATGCACGAGGCGGGGTACGACGCGCTCGGCATCGACGCACGATACGTCACCTTCGAACCCGCCGCCGACGCCGCGGCTGCGGCAGTTGATGGTGCGGCCGCGCTCGGTGTCGCCGGACTCAACGTCACCATCCCGTTCAAACGCGACGTGCTCGCAGCGGTCGATGCGGCTCCTCTCGCCGAACGCATCGGTGCAGTGAACACGGTCGTGTTCCCTGACGATGAGCCACCGAGAGGGTACAACACCGATGCTGCAGGAGTGACCCGCGCCTTTGAGGCGCACGACGTCGCCCTCGACGGGACCGAGGCGGTGGTCGTCGGCGCGGGTGGCGCGGGACGGGCCGCGGCGTTCGCGCTCGTCGATGCCGGTGCGAGGGTGCACGTCGCGAATCGAACGGCGTCGCGGGCGTCCGACCTCGCAGCAGCGGTGCCCGACGCGACCGGTGGGGGAATCGACGAACTCGAGACGCACCTGCCGGAGGCCGACGTCTTGGTGAACGCGACGAGCGTCGGGATGGAGTCCAACGAGACGCCTGTGCCGGCGTCGCTCCTCCACGCTGACCTCGCCGTGCTCGATGCGGTATACACGCCGATGGAGACGCGACTGCTCCAAGACGCGGCCGCGGCAGGAGCGACAACGGTTGAGGGGGCGTGGATGTTGCTGTATCAGGGTGTTGCGGCGTTCGAGCGGTGGACCGGTCGGGAGGCACCTGTGGCGGCGATGAACACGGCGCTGCGAGAGCGACTCGAGTGAGTCGTGTGTGGGCGGCCCGCGCGACTCGGTCCGGAGGCTGGTTGCTCGAACGCTGGCGGCCCGAATGATCCCGAGAGCTGCTCACCGGGATCCACGCGTTCGGTCAGCCGAGCGGGGCGGCCGGAGCAGCGAGGAGCCCGGCGGTACCGACGAGCGCCACTGAGAGGCCGGCCGCAGCATAAAAGAACGGCTTCGCCTCTCGGGCGGGTGCACGAAGTCTGCCGACGTTGAGGCCGTCCGCGAGCTTGCCGCTTGCGACTTCGACGAGTCCGGTGATCACGAACCAGAGCGCGAGCATCGTGAGGACGAGGTGACCCCGTCCCGTGCCGGTGAGCGTCTCGATGGTGTACAGCGTCCCGGCCATGTGTCCGCCGGAGGCGAGAAACGCGAGTGCCGCGATTCGAGTGATCCACCGGAGCCGATCGACGACCGTCGCGAGCGCGTCGGTACCGATAGCCCCACGGGTCGCGAGCGGAACAACGGCGAGGGTGACGAAAAAGACGCTGCCCGTCCATAACACAGCGAATCCAACGTGGAGAGACCACATAGCTGCATCGACCAAAGACATACTCGCACTCTCCGCGGCATGGTGTATAAACCGTCGGGTGTCCCGGCGCGGACAGTGAGCGCCGCGAGTATTTAAATATCGGGCGCGTGTACCGGTCGCCAATGGCTCTGTTGCAGAAGCTCAAGGAGGCGCTCGGGTTCGGGAGTGGCTCCTCCACTCGAGAGTCTGGAGATCCGACAGTGACTGTTGAAAAAGCACACGAGGCGATCGATCCCACGGCTGACGAGGCCGACGGGGAGGGGGTACCGGAGCCGAGTAGCGGGGATGGGTCTTCGGCCGCTGCACCAGCTGAATCGTCCACGGAGCCGGTCGAAGAGGCGGAAACGGATGCGACAGAGGCGGTCGAGGAGGCGAAAGCGGTCGGTGAGACGGAAGCAGAAGCAGTCCAGGAGGCGGAAGTGGTCGAAGAGGCGGAAGCAGAAGCAGTCCAGGAGGCGGAAGCAGAAGCGGTTGGTGAGGTGGAAGCAGACGATGACCCGAATCCGGTGGATGAGACCGGCGCTGATTCTATTGAGAGTGCTGAGACGCCGGACGGCGACCCGGTCGAACAGATAACGGGCATCGGTCCGGCGTACGGCGAACGGCTCGCAGCGATGGGAATCGAGACCGTCGATGACCTCGCGGTCGCCGACCCTGCTGCGGTCGCCGACGAGGCGAGCGTCGGCAAGAAGCGCGCGACCACGTGGATCGACCGCGCGAACGAGTTCTAAGTCCGCGCGATCGATCGCACGGTCGGTGACGGTACCATCACGACCGCAATCGTTTCCCGGTCACGCGCGAATCGATCTGTATGAGGCGAACGGTTCACACCGACCGGGAGACGTTCCGTGCGGCCGCCGCCGCTGCACCGGCGCAGGCACGGGTCCCGGTTGAGGTTCGGGTCGATGTCGACGACCCGTTTGCGGCGTACCGCCGAGCGCGCGACGGCCCAGGCGGAATCTTCTATGAGACCACCGGCGGTCAGTCAGGCTGGGGGTACTTCGGCGTCGACCCAGTCAAGCGACTGACCGTCTCAGCCGACGCGGTGGTCGCCAGGGCGGCCCGCCCGACGACCGGCGCGTCCGGTGCAGACGACAAAGACGACGTGGGCGACTACCGGCGACCGTCACCGTCGCTGGCGGCACTGGAGGGGCTCCTCGACGGAGCGGAGCTGGCTCGGGGCGACTGTGACGTTCCGTACCCGTGTGGTGTGTTCGGCTGGCTTTCGTACGACGTCGCTCGCGAGTTGGAGGACTTCCCGCCGAAACCTCCGATGGGTCCCGGTGCGGCCGATGACCGCGGGCTCCCGCGGCTACAGGTCGCACACTTCGATCGCATCGCTGCGTGGGAGTGTCCGGTTGAGGTGGATGGATCGGCGGCAGATCACGGACCGGCCGGCGATACGTCGTCATCGGTCACGCTTCGTGTGACCGCCTGTCCCCGTGTCCCCGATGAAACTGACGACCCCGTAGCGGACCGCAACGCACTCGACACGCTGTTCGAGGCGGGGATAACGCGGGCGGAGGCACTGGTAGACCGGATTGAGACCGGTGACCCCGCAGTTGGACCACCGCCGGCCTCGTCCACGGCGCAGGCGACGTTCGAGAGCGACGTAGCGCGAGCGGGATACGCCGACGCGGTCCGGCGGGTCAAATCGGCGGTTCGCGACGGGGAGACATTCCAGGCGAACGTCTCACAGCGGCTGACGGCGCCAGCTGCGGTCCACCCCGTCGACGCCTACGACGCGCTGCGACGGGCGAATCCAGCCCCCTACTCGGGGCTCGTCGAATTTGGTGGACGACCAACCGGTGTCGACCTCGTGAGCGCGAGCCCAGAGCTCTTGCTCGCGTACGAACCGACTGACGACCCCGACCGTGGTGTGCGCCTCCGCACGGAGCCCATCGCGGGGACGCGCCCTCGCGGAGCCACGCCCGCAGCCGACGCGGCACTGGCCGCCGAGCTGACCGACGACGCCAAAGAGCGGGCCGAACACGCGATGTTGGTAGATCTAGAGCGGAACGACCTCGGAAAAGTATCGCGGTTCGGCACGGTCGACGTCACGGAGTACCGCCGGGTCGACCGCTACAGCGAGGTGATGCATCTCGTGAGTAACGTCGAAGGCGAGGCTCACCCGGACGTCGGGCTCGCAGACGCCATTGCCGCCTGCTTCCCCGGTGGGACGATCACTGGTGCGCCGAAGCCACGAACGATGGCGATTGTCGACGAGTTAGAACAAACTCGACGCGGGCCGTACACCGGCTCGATGCTCGTCGCCGGGTTCGACGACCGCGCGACGCTGAACATCGTCATCCGGACGCTTGTTCGACACGCGGCCGAGTACCACCTCCGCGTGGGCGCAGGAATCGTACACGACTCAGACCCGGATGCCGAGTACACGGAGACGCTCGCGAAGGCGCGCGCGCTTGTGGACGCGGTTGACGAGGCGCTCGCGGCCGGTGGGATGGCCGTCGGGGAGGTGGCTGAGCCACGATGACGACGGCCGATCCGTCGGTGGCTGCCGACTCGTCGGCGGCGGCCGGCTGGCGTCCGGGAGCCGGCGCGGTCGACGCACGGATACTCGTCATCGACAACTACGACTCCTTTGCGTACAACCTCGTCCAGTACGTCGGCGCGGTCGCGGGGGCGGTGACGGTCCGCCGCAACGACGCCATCGACCTTGATGACGTTCGTGCACTCGACCCTGACGGTGTTGTCGTCTCACCGGGACCGGGAACCCCGGCCGAGGCGGGCGTCTCGACGGCCGTCTTCGAACTCGACCGGCCCGTATTCGGCGTGTGCCTCGGTCACCAGGCGCTGTGTGCGAACCGTGGGAGCCGCGTCGGCCACGCCCCCGAGGTCGTCCACGGGAAGCCGTCGCAAATCACCCACGACGGTGAGGGCGTCTTCGCCGGACTCCCCGGCCCGCTACAGGTCGGTCGGTACCACTCGCTGTGTGTCGACCGTGCGGAGCTTCCCGGTGAGTTGGTTGAGACTGCCCACACCGACGACGATCGCGCGGTCGTGATGGGCGTCCGCCATCGCGAGAAGCCACACGTCGGAGTGCAGTTCCACCCGGAGAGCATCCTCACGCCCCGAGGCGAGCGGTTGGTGCAGAACTTCGTTCGAGGGTGTGTTTGATGAGCGACGACCGGCAGTATCACGTCGACGGCGACCTCGTACCCGCGGCGGCGGCGACCGTCTCGGTAGAAGACCGCGGTTTCGCGTACGGCGACGGAGCCTTCGAGACGATGCGCGCGTACGGCGGTGATATCTTCGCCTGGGCTGCACACGCAGATCGGCTCGCAGCCACCTGTGAGACGCTCGGACTCGATCACGGGATCGACGACGCGGAGCTGAAACGGCGGGTGGACGAGACGCTGGCCGCCAACGACCTCGCCGACGCGTACGTGAAACTCTCGATCACCCGAGGCGTCCAGCCAGGAACGCTTGACCCACATCCGGTGGTCGACCCAACAGTGGTGGTGATCGTAAAGCCGCTTCCGCGCGGTGGCATCGGGAGCGACCCGATTCATGACGGACCAGCGGTCGTCCAGACGACGAAGACGCGCAAGCCAGCTGACAGGGCACTCCCCGCGGCGGCCAAGACGCACAACTACCTCACCGAAATCCTGGCGCGTTTAGAGCTCCGGGTGACTGGGGCCGACGAGGCACTGATGCTTGACCCCGATGGGCACGTCGCTGAGGGGGCAACCGCGAACCTGTTTTTTGCCGACGGCACCGCATTGTGTACTCCCTCACTCGACGGCCCCGTGCTCGGTGGTGTCACTAGGGCGACCGTGATCGACATCGCCGAGAAGGAAGGGATCCCGGTTGAGGAGGGAACGTACACGCCTGACGCGGTCCGCGAGGCGGACGAAGTGTTTCTTACGAATTCGACGTGGGAGCTCAGGCCCGTGTCGTCTGTCGACGGGATTGGCGTCGCCGGAGATGGTGCAGAAGTCGCCGGGCCACTCACGACGCTGCTCTCGAGGCTCTTCGACCGACACATCGAGGAGCGACACTACGACGGCAAGCGGTGTTAACCGCCATCGACGACCAGTGCTTGCGGTGCTGTATTCCGGTGACCCGTGCTTGTGGTGGCGCGCGCCTTGCGGGCCGCGGAGCGTGCCCGCGAGTGCGTGCGAGGGATGAGCGAAGGAGCGAAGCGACCGAGTGAATCGGCTGGGGAGGACGTGGCCCAAAGTATGCCCGTGTGTTCGAGCCGATTCAGTCGTATACGATATCGATGGGTACGTGGACGAGACGACCGCGCGACACCCGGACACTATCTGCAGCCACACCCTCCCCAGCCGATTCGCATCGGTGCCTGCGGCACCTCGCTCATCCCTCGCACGCGCTCGTGGACACGCTATCGCGGTCCACGAGGCACGCGCCACTATAGATGCGTATATTCGGGTGTCGGTGGATCGCGTGTTGGCCCTGTAGACTGCATCGATCACAGCGTTCAAACACGCTGCGGGCGTGTGCGTGGTATGGACGCCGACCGGCGGATCGCCGCCCTTGACGACGTGCCAACCGACAGCACGCTACTTGTGACGCTCCGCCCACGCGACCCCGGAGCGGTCGAGGACGGCCACGGCGACGCGGGAACGGCCGATGACGGAACCACGGAGGCAGAGGCGATTCTCTTGCGACTCGGCGACGACGTCGCTGCGTTCCGCAACTACTGTCAACACTGGACCGACGTCCGACTCGACAAAGACGACGGTGCGTTCGTCCGCGAGAGCGAGATATTCTGTCAAAAACACGGTGCGACCTTCCAAGGCGACTCCGGTTACTGTGATTTCGGCCCCTGTGAAGGAGCGACGCTTGACGCCGTCTCGGTTGCCGTCGACGACGATGTGGTGTACCTCACCGACGACGCCTACGAGTTTGTCCGGCTCGGCCCGGCGACCCGCGAGGGCGACGCGGGCGGCTCGCGGATCGACTTCACCGGGAGCTGAACGACGCACACTGGCTCACCCGGGGCCGACTCACCGCCCAGAGCGTGACCCAGAGACTTCGTCGTGCCCGAGCGCCTGCCGTAAAAAGCGCATCCAGCGCTTCCGGTCTGCGGTCTCCTGACGTTTCGCCTCCGTCTCCGGATCGGGTGCGTTGAGCCCCTCGAGCGCCTCCAACGCGCGGTCGATACCGATGATAGACGCGGCAAGCTCCTCGCCACGCTCGTAGTCGACCGTGTTCTCCTCGATGGGTTCGAGCCGCTCGAGCCGCTCTCGTCGGAGCGTTCGTTTCGCGCGGTCGACCCGCTCGCGCTCACCCGGCGGGATCGTGTCACGACGCCCGATCTCGAAGACGAACGAGCGGAGCTCGATCGACTCGCCCTGCACGTCGATCTTCTCGGGGATGTCGACGCCGATGGTGGCTGCCTCGCGGTCGACGCGCTCTAAGAGCCCTTTGCGCTCGTACTCTCTCACGCCGATTCTGTACGCGTCGATCCCACTTCGCTCCTTCGCCTGCGCGCTTGCTACCGCACACATTCATCGCACCCGGGTGTTTGCGATCCCTGCCGCGTGGTGTCTGGACCACCTGGTCGAGCAAACACGGTGTTTAATCCGGCTCCACACCGAACCGCACATATGGAATCACTGGAGTCGGAGCTCGCTGCGGCCCGCGAGCTCGAGGTCGACACGCTGGCGGACGCCATCGAGTCGATCGGCTTCGAGTGTACGCGTTGTGGTGGGTGTTGTACCGGATACGCCCCGGACGAGCCGGGCGGTGCACCGGCAGACGAGTCGGATGGCACACCGGCAGACGAGTCGGGCGAGGAGCCGGATAGCGAGCCGGGCGGAGAGCCGACTGGTTCCAGCGAGCCGGCGTCAGGTGATCCAGAGACTGGTGACGACCGCGAACCCCACACCGCGACGGTCTTCCCGGACGAGGTCCGCGAGCTCGTCGAGGCCACCGAATCGACCCACGAAGAGGCCGACGCGGCGTACGACTGGCGGGACGTGGCGCGACCGATGCCGTATGGCCTCTCCGAGGACGCCGATGGACAGCCGGTCGGTGAGACGTTTGAGTGGGCGCTCGCGACCGACGGCTGTGGTGACTGTACCTTCTACGAGGAGTCAGACGGACAGGGTGCATGTACAGTCCACGACGCCCGGCCACTCATCTGTCAGACGTACCCGTTCAGCGTCGCACTTGGTGGCACCAGTCAGCCGATGGGCGAGGCGGTCGACGCTGAGGGGATGGTGCGTGCACACGAGTGTGAAGGGCTCGGCCGCGACATCTCCCGAGGAGACGCCGAGGCCTTAGCTGCCGCGCTCAAGCAACGCGCCATTCGAGAGCTCGAGGAGGCGATCGGGGTGCGTGATACGTACGATCCGACGGCCGCGGGTCGGACCAATGCCGACCTCGTCGTCTTCGACTCCGAAGGACCAAAACGAAGCGACGGCGAACCGGTCGACGGCTGAGTCTGGCGACAGGGGAGACTGCCCCCAGTCACATTCGGGTCGGCGCCGTCGTGAGCTACTGTCAGACTATTGGGAGTAAACACATCGAGTCATCAGGCGTCCCACGCGTCGGGACGGGGCGGTACACCTATGTTGAACCGCCACAATATTCCGATGGAGTCTATCATGGAAATCTCCGAGCAACTCCTTTGTCTGTTCAGTGCCGAAGTTCGTGATGAAGGCGGCGAGTACCGCGTCGAGATCCCAAAACGGGAGATCGAGACCGGCGCGCTCGAGCCGGGGGCGACTTACCGAGTGGCGCTCATCGACCAACAATCGTCCACGACGAGCGAGTCGGACGAGACGGAGACGAGTGTGAGCGATGGACCACAGCCACCGGTCGAACCGGGCGAGATGCGGTACGTCGAGATCGAAGACCTCGGCAAGCAGGGCGACGGGATCGCCCGTGTCGAGCGCGGCTACGTAATTATTGTCCCCGGAACCGACGTCGGTGAACGCGTGAAGATCGAGGTGACCGAGGTGAAGTCGAACTTCGCGGTCGGCGAGGTCGTCGACGAGGCTGTCTGAGGTCGTCTGCGGTCGATTCGTCCTCCGATCGGTCGCTTCATCGCCGTAGTGCCCAGTTTCGGGTCAGTCGAGGCCCGGTGGCCGTCAGTCGTCGTCGAGCCGCGCGTTCCAGTAGGAGACGGTCGCGATGTAGTCGCCGGGGATCGTCCGTCCGATGAGTCTATCGACCGCTCGGAACGGCTTCGCGACGGATCCTGGGAGTCCGCGGTAGAAGCCGTACGGGAGCACGAAGTCGTGGTGCTCGTCGGCGAGCCGCAGGTCAGCATCGGCGAGCAGCGCTGCGACCTGTGACTCGGCGTAGAGCCGTGAGCCCATCGGGAGCATCCACGTATACAATACGCGCAGACTCCGCACGTTGAACGTGTCGAAGATCACCTGTTCGCTACTCACCCGGCGCAACTCAGTAAGAAACGGTGCCGGGTCGTCCATGAGGTGAAAAAATCGCATGGCGACCACCGTGTCGAAGTGGTCGTCTGGAAATGGGAGTCGTGAGGCGTCCCCTCTGAGGAACTCGATACGGTCGTCGACACCGGTCGCCGCGGCTTTCTCGCGACCCTGTGCGAGCATCTCTCGGGAGATGTCGAGCCCGACGACGTCGGCGCCGAGGTCGGCCAGCATCGCGGTGAACCGGCCGGTGCCACATGCGACCTCAAGCACACGGTGACCGGGGTCGACGTCGCCGAGCGCTGAGCGTACCGCCTTCTTCTCGCGCCGGTCGATAAGCGCACCGCCGCCGGAAAACCGGAGGGCTTCGTACCCCTCGGCGACCTCGTCGGTCTGGTACCAGTCCTGACCCTTCACTGTGTGTCGGTGCACGCCGAACGACCAAAACCGTACTGGATGCGGTCGCCGAGCACGTCACCGGTACCCGCACCTGTGCGTGATAGTCACCACCTGGTGTCCGAATTTAAACACCTAATATAATACTGATTAGCTTACTCTATATGTAGTTAACCTTTACCACAACTGCGGTCATCGTGTATCACATGAGTACCAGTCCCGTCGGGGCAGCCGATCAGGATCATCTCTCAAAGAGCGAATACCGCGAGCGCCTCCGCGAACTGCCGCCGAGTGCGAAACTCGTTGCAAAGGTTCTCGAAGGAGACGCACCGCTTTCACAGGGTGGACTCGCTGAAGAATCGCTCCTCCCGGACCGCACTGTTCGGTATGCCCTCAACCGGCTTGAAGAGCAGGAGCTCGTTGACTCCCGCTACAGCTTTAAGGACGCCCGCAAGCAGGTATACTTCCTGACGATCTGAGGCGTGTGTTGGCGTCGGCCATCCCCGTCGCCATCAGAGCCACATTCGCATCAAAGCCAACGCTGCAGCCGAGCCGAAGCCAAGTCTCTCCCGACGCATCACCACTCCGCCGTTTGCGGTCGATACAATGTGTGGTGGTGTGTTTTTAAGCCTATAGCCCTATCATCGCCTGTATGGAGCTGTCGGTGGTCGTTCCCACACTCAATGGCCGAGCCCGATTGGCCGCTGGCCTGGACGCGTTAGCGACCCACGCGCCCGAGGCGGAGGTCATCGTGGTCAACGGCCCGTCCGCCGATGGCACGACCGGTATGGTCCGCGCACGAGAAGACGTCGACGTGCTCATTGAGGTCTCCGACCGAACAGTCGCCGTTGCTCGCAACGCGGGTATCGAGGCGGCGTGCGGCGACGCGGTCGCTATCGTCGACTACGACACCCGAATCACGGCCTCGTGGTACGATGGCGTCATCGATGGGCTCTCCGGTGCAGACGTAGTGACCGGTCCGGTCCGTGCGGGGCCTCCCGACCAGCCGTCAGTCGACCCGACGAGCGATGACCACGACTCGAGTGGTGACGACACATCACACCGGTTAGTTGAGAGCCCAGAACAGCGGGACATCGTAGGGCGGCCGGTGACGTACTTTCCAGGTGAAAACGTTGCGTTCCGTCGGGAAGCGCTTGAGGCGCTCGACGGGTTCGACGAGTATCTGCGCGTTGGCGCCGCACGCGACGCAGCACACCGGCTCGCCGGGATGGACCGTGACGTTCACTGGATGGACGATGTCGCCGTGTGGGCTGCGCCGCCGAATCCGACCGCCGCCGACGGAGGGCGGACCCGCCGCGACTGGGGGTGGAAGTATCGCGCGCTTGCGTATCGCCTCGTGAAGAACTACGGCATCAGACCAACGGTCGTCTCACGGACCGTGAGACACGCCATCGCGGACGCCGTCTCGGTCGCAACCGACGTGGTCCGCGGAGACGCGACGCCGTCCGGGTGGGCGGCGAACGGGCGCGACGTCTTCGCGGGCGTCTTCGCCGGCGGCGCAGATGGGCTCGTCTCTCGCCTGCGTGACCGCAGCCCGGCCCGAAACCCGTACGGAGTCTCAGACCGCGCCGACCGAGCGGTGACGCGGTACGACGAGTGCACAGAGCACACCGAGCGATGAGACCGCAACGAGAACCGACTTCGCGATACCGACCGGCCGCCGTTCCGGTGGTCGACAGGTCGTCTGTTATCGGCCGCGGCCGCCCCGGGCTGTTTAACTCCCGGGGCACGCAAGTGAGGCCAACGAATGGGACTCACGAAGCGGATCATCCCCTGTATTGACGTCGATACCGACGAGCACGGCGACGCCGCCGTCTACACAGGAGTCAACTTTGAGAATCTTGAGTACACCGGCGACCCCGTCGAGCTCGCGAAACAGTACAACGCCGCGGGCGCAGACGAGTTCGTCTTTCTCGACATCACCGCGAGTGCCGAAGGACGCGAGACGATGCTCGAAGTCGTTAACGCCGTCGCCGACGAGTGTTTTATTCCACTGACCGTCGGAGGCGGGATCCGGACGACCGCCGACATCAAAGAAACACTGCGCGCGGGCGCAGACAAGGTGTCAATCACGACTGGGGCACTCGACAGACCCGATCTCATAGAGGAGGGTGCGGCCGCGTTCGGGAGCCAGTGTATCGTCATCTCGATCGACGCCAGACGGCGCCACGACGACGCGGGTGACCACTACGTCACCGATGAGGACGGCGAATCGGTGTGGTTCGAGTGCACGAAAAAAGGTGGCCGAGAGGGAACCGGCATCGACGCCATCTCCTGGGCGCGCGAGGCGGAGTCGCGCGGGGCCGGCGAGTTGTTC
Source organism: Halorubrum orientale (assembly GCF_059623105.1). Lineage (NCBI taxonomy): Archaea > Methanobacteriati > Methanobacteriota > Halobacteria > Halobacteriales > Haloferacaceae > Halorubrum > Halorubrum orientale. The sequence continues at coordinate 86,202 of NZ_JBSPSR010000002.1, forward strand.
GTCAACTCCATAGACAGGGACGGCACCAAAGACGGGTACGACATTCCGCTCGTGAGCGCCATCTGTGAGGCGGTCTCGACGCCGGTTATCGCCTCCTCGGGCTGTGGAACCCCCGAAGACATGCGTGAGGTGTTCACCGAGGCGAACGCCGACGCCGGGCTCGCGGCGTCCATCTTCCACTTCGACGAGTACTCCATCGAGGAGACGAAAGCGTACCTTGAGAAACACGACGTTCCTGTTCGGCGTTGACCGGCCGATGACACGCCCGATATCGGGCGTGTCGATTCGACTCCGTCGCGTGTTCGGGTGCCGAGACGAACCAACAACTATTAGCTTATCACACACGAACTTTCATGTATGTCTGCGTCACCACTGCGCGCCGACGGAGAGCAGCCGACGCTCGTGTCCCGAACGACGGACGGGGAGACCGGTGACGCCGAGGTAACCTTCTTCGAGGCGGAGCGGCCGCCGGACGACCGAACGACGCGGTGGATAACCCTCCGTGAGCAGGACTGCGTGTCGCTCGTGGCGTGGGCCTGAGCTCACTATGAGACCGGTGGACCGGCCTCGATTCGGGTGGCCCGCTTTTTCAAGTGCTCACCCGCTAGCGGTGAGTTCGTCGACCGTGAGTCGGTCAGACGCGTATAGGAGCCCCACGGTCGCGAGCCGGATCGCGTGTGGCCAGCCCAGTGGCGTCGCACTGTCCGGGGTGCCGTCGTCGAAGTACTGCTCGGGGAGGTAGCCGGTCGGCGCACACAGCGGGCCACGGGGAGCGATACACGCGAGGAGGTCGCGCGCACGGTCTGCGACATCGCTGCTCCGTGGGTCGCCGCGATCAGCGAGGAGCGCCGCCAGTTCGCCGCAGGCGTGTGCTCCCCACGCGGTCGATACGGTCCACACCTTTGAATCGTTCTGCCCGTCTCGCCGCCACGTATCGCCCTCGTAGCGAACGAGCCCCTGTATCGCGTCTGTCTCGCGGGTCAGCCCGTCGACGACCGTCTCGACGTGTCCGGTGAGCCGGTCAAGGCGGTCGTCGTCGACTGCACCACCGACTTTGAGCCGGTCGTACGCGCGGTGGGCGCTCACGAGCGCGAGCGTTGCCGCGTCAAGCCGTTCGTCGAATCCACCGTCTGGGGCCTCAGAGACCGCATACGCCCCGCGGCCGGGAGCCCAGAGGTCGTCGATGGCTCGGTACACCGTTTTGGCACGCTCGCGGGCGTGGGTCGCCGGTGCAGCTTCGAATCGGTTGGCGACGTCAGCCGCAACGCTCGCATCGAGGTCTGTCGCGTGAACTGCGACCGCGCTGTACGCCTCGAGAAACGTCGCAGCCGTGTGCGTGAATCGGCCGATCGCGTCCTCCCAGGCGTTCTGACAGACGACGGGCCGGCCGTCGACCCCGAGCGACTCGTCGAGGCTCGCTAGGCCGCGCACGATGGCGACGTCGAGTCCGTCGACGTCGACGCCGGCGTCGCGCGCTCGTGCGAGAAACGCAACGACACTTGCGGTCTGATCGGCCTGATAGTCGGGACTGTCGGTCGCCTCGATCCGGCCGTTGGCCCAGCCGGGCGCGAGTGCGCCGGAGTGCGGCCACACCCGATGTGGCCACGAGCCGTCGGGGAGCTGGGTTGTAACGTACATCTGTGCCGAGCGGGCGTGCCATTCGTCGAGTCCGAGTTCGAGCCGCTCGTCGGCCGCGAGCAGGAACCCGGCGATCTCCGCGTCGTCACGGAACCAGGTGTAGCCGTACCCGCCGGAGTGGAGATAGTGCGGGTCGAAGTCGGGGCCGGCCATGCGGAGGCCGGTCGGCGCAGACAAGAGCGACAGGACGGTGAGATCCGCGGTTACTGCCGCACGGGCCGGTACATCCTCAGGAACCGACGGCACGGTTTCGCCGGCCGCAGCCACCAGCGCCTCAGCGGAGTCGAGCTCGTCGAACCGCGTTTCGATCCGGTTGCGAGCCGTCTCACGGTCGGTCTCACGCTGGTCGGTGAGGAGCGTCGCGACGGTCGCTACCCCATCTTCGAAGGGGATGTCGACGAGGACTTCACCGGAGAGCTGTTGTTCGTCGCGCCACGTTTCTCGGTCATCGCTGGGAAGGACTGCGGTCGGATCAGCGAGCAGTTCGGCCGGGTCGAGCGGGCGCTGTCCGCGGATCGCCGTCAGCCCGGTCGCGCTCGCCAAGAAGTCGTGTTCGTCGGCGTGGTACACTTCGACGGCATCGTCGAACCGAAGCTGGCCGATACGTTCCTCGCGGCCGTCCGGCGCGAACGCTGCGTAGACCACGAGTGAGACCCGGTCAGCGGCGACGGCCGCGGCGGCGTCGAGCACGGCTCGCGTGAGGTGTGTGTCGCCAACTGTGAGGTCGTGTCGCCGGACAGCGAGTCGGTCGGTTCGGTGTGTCGTCTCGACGAGCGGGACGCCTTCGACGTAACGGCTCTCAGTGTGGTCGTCGTCGAACCAGGTCACGTCGTCGTCGACTGCAACGCCGAATCGCGCCCAGGCGAGTCCGTGTTGCCCGGTGAGCGGGGAGCCAAAGTCGCGCAGCCCACCTGCCGTGTCGACGTGCACCAGCCGCCCATCGCCGCCGGTAAATCGTCCGCTCGTCGTGCGGCGCTCGCCGGGAAAGCGCCGGTCAGCGGTGCCGGTTCGCTCGAAATCGGCGAGTACGTCGCGAAGTCGCATCACCGTGGTGAGGCGCCGGCGACAGATGAACGTTTGGTGTCACGATCGTCTGTGACGATCCGGTGGCTCATCCGTCGATGACACTGACCGGCGAAACACCCAACGTGGTCGGCGTCTCCGGTCCACCCATGCACGAACCCGGTCCCCCACGAGTGACGAGCGTCGGTCGACTCGTCGAGTTGGCACCGCGGAACCCGGACCCAGACGGACGCTACGTGTGGACGGTCCAGCACACACCGGCGGCGAGCGAGGGCTCGGTTCTGGTCCCCGGAGAGACGAGTCGACCCGACGACCCAGTGGTTCACCTCGACCCCGACGCGCCCGGGATGTACGACCTCACGCTTGAGGCACCAGATGGCACCCACAGACAGCGGGTGCGCGTCTTCCCCGACGAGCGGCGGGAGACGACGATTCGCGTGCCCGTTTCGGACCTGCCGCTCCCAGATGCGTCTGTCCACCGGGTGTCGATCATGTGGCGGCACAACGACCGGCTTCTCGCGCGCGATCGGCCGACCCGCGAGGGCGACGCGTGGGTTTACCGAACGCAGATTCCGCCCGGTCGCCACGACGTCGGATTCGTCCTCAACGACGACCGGTCGACCGAACATCACTGTACGCACACGGTGCCCGGTCCCGGCCGGCCGTACGTCTCGCTGTCCGGACGCGTGACAGCCGATGGATCGTCGACGGACGAGACCCACCCCCGGCTCGTCGTAACCGCAACAATCGAAGGGTCGCCGACACTCGACGCTGACCCGTCACTGACCGGCGTAGACCCTGCCGACGTTGCAATCTCCGTTCTCGTCGATGACCGAGATGCCGACCCGGAGACGGTCGCGGCAGTCGAAGCGCGTTCCGTAGAACGAATAGACGCAACGACACGGGAGTTGTCGGTGCCGCTCGCGATGCTCCCCGACGACGTTCGGATCCACGTGGTACCACACGGGACGCGACACGGATCGATGGCGACGCTGCGGATTCGCCACCAGTCGGACGGATCGGTGTCGCTCACCAACCAACACCGACCACCCGCCTGGGCGGTGTCGCCGACCGTATACGAGGCCTACGTGCGGTCGTTCGCGGGCGAGACGCTCCCGACGACGTTTCACGAGATCGAGCGCCGGGTCCCGTACCTCGAACACCTCGGAGTGGACGTCCTCTGGCTCACGCCGGTGCTTGCGTCACCGACTGAACACGGGTACCACGTCACCGACTACTTTCGGACGGCGGACGATCTCGGCTCACGGGCGGCCTTCGAGTCGCTCGTCGACGTGTGTCATGACGCCGGGATCCGAGTCCTGTTTGATCTCGTTATCAACCACACCTCGCGTGACCATCCCGCGTTCCAGCTGCACGCCGCTGGCGTCCCGGCGTATCGCGACTACTACCGCCGGGCCGACGCGTCGGCGGACGTCTCCGGGGTTGACTGGGCAGGCCATCCAGCAGGGGCGATTCCCGAGTACTACTTCAACTGGGAGCGGATCCCGAACCTGAACGTCGACAGTCTCGCCGTTCGCGCCTGGCTGTTGGACGTCGTTGACGAGTGGGCGGCTGTCGTCGACGGGTTCCGTGCGGACGTCGCCTGGGGCCTCCCCCACGGCTTCTGGAAGGAGGTCGCGGCCCGAGTGCCGACCGATTTCGTACTACTCGATGAGACGCTTCCACACGACCCCTTCTACGGCGAGGGGGAGTTCGACGTCCACTACGACACCACGTTGTTCGAGACGCTGCGCGCGATCGGTAGCGGGGACGCGCCGGCCGACGCGATCGGCGACGCTCTTGACCGAACGAAGTGGCTCGGATTTGGCTCGCCGGGCGTTCAGCTACGCTACGTCGAGAACCACGATGAAGAGCGCTACCTGGCCGCACACGGCGAGGCGGCGCTGCGGGCGGCCGCGGCCGTGACGTTCACGCTGCCGGGCGCATCGATGATATACGCCGGCCAGGAGCGGGGAAACGAGACGACCCGCGGGCCGTTCCGCTGGCACGACGGCGACACCGAGCTCACCGCGTATCACCGTCGGCTCGTCGCGTTGCGAGCCGCCGAGCCGTCGCTGTCAGACGCACCGGTCGACCACGAGACGGGTCGGGCGGCCATCACCGTTCTTGAGGGAGATCCGGACCGGGTGACCGCCTACGAGCGCGGGCCACTCCTTGTCGTGGTCAACTTCGCCGCCGACATAGCGACCGTCGCGGTGCCGGATTGGGTCGGTCGTGAGCTGTTCGACGAGCGCCCCGTCGACGACCGCGTAACGGTCGACAGCGTCGCCGTCCTCGCTCGCCAGGCGTGACCCCACGGGCCGGCCAGCGAGCGGGAGCCCAAGCGGCTACTCGTCTACCCCACGTCGTGGCCGTCGTTTCTTGTGTCCCGGATCGCGCGGATCACGTCCTGGCGCGCGATCAAGCCGACCAGCGTTCCGTCGTCCTCGACGACCGGGACGCGGTTCACATTCGGGTCGTCGCTCGCGAGCAGCGCGAGCACCTCATCCAGGTCGGCATCTGGCCCGACCGTCACAGGTGCCGCCGACATGACCGCACTCACCGGTCGGTCGGCGTTGCGCACGAGGTCGACGCCGAGGTCGAGGTCGGCCCACGGCGGCTTCACCTGGTAGGTGAGCGTATCGACGAACGGCGGAAGCCCGATCGGTATCCACAGCGGCTCGTCGTCAGGCTCGAAGAGGTCGACGAGGTCCGACTCGGTGATCACACCGACCACGCGGTTCGTCTCGTCGACGACGGGGAACCCCGAGAACCCGTGTCGGCCGAACGCGGTGAACGCAGCGGCGATGTCGTCGTCCGGCGCAAGTGTCTCCACGTCCGTGGTCATGATGTTGCGTGCCTGCATACCGTCCACCTCTCCGTGACGCGTGGTAGGCGTTACGCCGGTCGGTGGTCGGCCACGTGGGTCGGCGGTCAGTAGTCGGCTATCTAGGTCGGCGCGAAGGCCTCACGGTGTGATCGACAACCAACTCCCGCGAGTTTTTATCCGCCCGTCACCCGGCTTCGAATATGCGCATCGAGAACAGCTTCATTCCCGTCGAGGGGGTCGGTGAGACGACCGAGCGCCGCCTCTGGGAGCGCGGTGTCCACACCTGGGACGCCTTCGACCCCAGCCTCGACGTCCCCGGTGTCGGCGCGACCACCGCCGACCGGATCGAGTCATTCATTTCAACCGCCCGCGGCCACCTCGACGACGGCAACGCGGCATATTTCGACCGCCACTTCCCGAGCGGCGAGCGGTGGCGGCTGTACGAGGACTTCAGAAACCGCACCTGCTTTTTCGACATCGAAACGACCGGACTGGACAAACACCACGATCAGGTGACGACTGTCAGTTTCTACCGCGCCGGCGAGACGACCACGCTCGTCGCCGGCGACGACCTCAGTGCCGACCGCATCGCGGCACAGTTCCGTGAGGCGGACCTGCTGGCCAGCTTCAACGGGGCTCGGTTCGACGTCCCCTTTTTGGAGGCGTCGTTCGATGTTGACGTCGATATCCCGCACCTCGATCTGATGTACCCCTGTCGTCGTGCGGGCCTCTCAGGCGGGCTCAAGTCGATCGAGCGAACGCTGGGTATCGACCGCGACCGCCGCGACCTCTCCGGGCGCGACGCGGTTCGACTCTGGTACGAGTACGAGCGGGGGGACCGGGACGCACTCGAGACGCTGGTCTCGTACAACCGCGCCGACACTGAGAACCTCCAGGCACTCGCCGACGCGGTGTGTGAGACACTTCATCGGGACGTCTTCGCGCCCGCGATCGACGACCCCGTGCCAACAGAGTAGTAGCCGCTCGAGAAGGATCGGTCAGCGTGTGAGAAGGCGCGCCGGTCGGAACGAACGTCTGGCCGGTTGCGTGCCACTCACGTTTCGTCGGCGTCGTCCCCCGACTCGGGAGCTTCTTCGCCCGGCTCGGACGACTCGCTTCGGCCGCTGCGTTCTTCGGCCTCCTCGATCACCGACGAGAGCGAGCCGCTTGTGTCCGATAGTTGGTCGCTCGCCGCGTCAGCCGCCAAGTCCGCCTCGTTGTGGTCGGGCCAGCCGTCCCACACCTCGTCCGTCTCCTCGGTGTGAGCGTCGTCGGCGGCGCTCTGGTCTTCACCGTTGAGTGGCCCGTCGTCAGTGGTATCAGTGTCGTTGCTGTCGGTACGGTTGACGTCAATGTGGTTGACGTCGGCATGGTCGGTGTCGGCCTCGTCGGTCTTACTGCTATTGCCTGCAGCCGAATCACCAGGACCGTTCACGCCCAGTGCGGCCGCCGCGTCATCGATGACTGACGCGGGTTCGGTGTGTCGCGCGCCAGCTGTAGCCGTCACATCCGGCTCGTCTGCGTCGTCGCCCGACTCCGTGGACGCCCCCGACTCGGCTGGCTCCGCGGTGGCCGTGGTCTCTGTCGGCTCGGACGCGTACGTGGGCTCCGTCGGAGAACCCGACTCGGCCGGCGACCCCGCCGGCTCGGTGGGTGCGGGCTCGGCGCCGCCTGTCTGTCCCCCACCGTCCTCGGGTGTCGGCTCGTCGGTGCCGTCTTCGCTGGTTTCGTCTTCTTCGGCACCGCCATTTTTGTCGGCGCCACTCTCGTCGGCTCCGTCGTCTACCGCCGCCGCTGTCGACTCGTCTCCGCTCGAGGCTGCTTCCTCGGGGATCGACTGGACCAACTTCATTTCGCCGCGGGCGCGAAGGGTGCCGTCGACTTCCGCGCCCTCGTGGACGACGAGGTCGCCCGCCGCCACGTCGCCGCGGACGTGAGCGCCGGCCTCGATGGTGACCGTGCCGCTCCGACTCGTCACGTCGCCGTGGATGGTCGTCCCGTCGCTCACGCGAACGTCCTCGCGGGCGCGGAGCGACCCGAACACGTCGTTTCGTTCACCGACGACGATCGACTCGGCGCGGAGGTTGCCGTGGAGCCGACAGTCGTCACCGACGGTCGCCGGCGTCGACACCCGCCAAGCGTCGTCGGACACCTCCGCTCCGCGGGGGACTACGAGGGGGTCGCGAACGTCGTCGCCGTCGGCGAGGGCAGCGGCGAGTTCGTCGGCCGCGTCTGTCTCGCCCGCGCGCAATAGCTGGGAGAGGACGATGAAGTAGAAGACGATGGTGGGGATCGGATTCCGAATCACGATCCAGCCGTTGGCCTCGAACCCTTCCTCGATCGTGACGTCGTCGCCGATGTCGAGGTCGCCAGAGACCAACAGTTGGCCGGTTATCGTCACCCGCTCGCCGAGGTAGGCGTCCTCGCCGACGAGGACGGTACCGTCGACCGTCCCCCAGGTGTCGATTCGACAGTCACCCTCGGCTTCGATGTCGGCGTCGACGCGCACGCGCTCTCCGAGCGCGACGTTCCGCCCACGAATCCCCAGCTCCACGGTCGACTGCCCGCCGACGAGCACGTCGCCGTCGGTGACCACGTCGTGCTCTTCGACGGTCGTCCCCGACGGGACCATGAGCGCGTCTATCGGACCGCGTCCCCGCAATGACACACCCGTGGTCACTCCGCGCGACCACATAAACGGTAGGGGCCGTCGGTCGCGCGTCTGACGCCGACGAGCCGGTTGCGGTGGTGATGGTGGCCTGTTTCTGACGACTCGGCGCGCTGACCTGGGAGTGAAGCGGTGGCTCGAGGTCGATCCGGCGGTTCGAGGTCGATACGACGATCCGACGATCTATTACGATCCGGCGACCTACCCGTGGTATGTCCACCGAGCTGACGTTCACCGACCGCGGCGTCGACGTCGTCTACGAAGGAACGGCGTTCACGCTCGACGTCGATCTCGTCGAGGAGGCCACGGGCAAGGCGTACCGCGACGTCACCGACCACGAGGTGTTACAGATCGTGGAGTCGGACCCGTCTCTCGACGGCGAACCGGTTCGAATCGGCGACGTCCTCTAGGTCGCGCCTCGAGACGGCCCACGTCGAAGCCACCGATGACACTCGAACACGCCCTGTCTCGCGACCACGTCACCCCTGCATTCACCCTCCTCGCTGCGCTCGTCCCCGTCGTCGGCGTCGCACTGTTCGGCTGGCGCGTCGCCGAGATACTCGCGGTCTACTGGGTTGAGGTCGCCGCGGTCGTCGCCGGCCACAGCGTCGCCGCGCTGTTCGCCGAACGGCCGATCCGCCTCGAAGACCGCTCGTTTTACATCACGGGGTACTCGAAGCGTTCCGAGCGCGACCCGGAGCGGTGGGCGGGCGAGCCCGAACCGATCGGTCTCGTCGACCGCGTCGTTCCCGATGGGCTCGCCGAGCGATTGCCGCCGATGTACCGCCGGAACGTCCCCGTCGTCACCCGGTCGCTCGGCGTCGTCGGGTTCTTGCTCTTTGGGGCGATCGTGGTCGCCGATTCGCTCGCTATCGACCTGGTCGCCGTCGCGACCACGCCCGCTGTGGTGCTCGCGGCTGTCGCGGTCAGTTTCGGCCAGCTAGCCGAGATCCGCCGAACGTTCTTTGTCCCCAGGCAGTACGAGGCGTGGTCGGCGTACATGACCGTCGAAGCCGCCCAGCGGGTCGTCGTCTTTTATGTCGCCGTCGGGCTCCTCGCGGTCCCGGTCGCATTCGTTGGACTCCTCGTGGCCTCGGCCCTGCTCGGGGACGCGATCGCCGGGGGCGAGCTCGTCGTCCCCGGCGTCGGCCCGTTCCGTCCGGCCGCGAGCGTCGACCCACTCGTGCTCGCGTACGTCCTCTCGTTCGCCCTCGCGAAGGCGGCCGTCGACCGCTCGCGTCGGCTGGCGAGCTCGCGGTCCACCCCGACCGGGTTCACAGCGTGGTTTCTCCCCGAGGATCCCCGGTCAGAGTGAGACTTAATCGAGCGGAACCCCACCCGTTCACGGGTGGGTCTGAGCGGACGAATTGGCCACAACCGCCGACGATGGCCCGACCGGGGTCTCAATGGATGTGATACACTTATTGGTGT